>JALEMY010000006.1 GCA_022767485.1 Erysipelotrichaceae bacterium | reverse complement strand
CCTGTCATTTCATATAATTTTTCAAAGGGAATAATATCATGAACTTTATTTATTACACTATCAGTTCTATCATCACGATATGAATAACATGGTAAAATTTCATTATCATTATTCATTAAAACGTAATCAACACCCCAAGTATCAATAGACATAGACTCAATATTTGGATATTTTTCTAAAGCGATTTTAATGCCAATTAAGACATTTTCGAATAAACTTTTTAAATCCCATATCAAATGGTTATTTTCTTGTTTTACTTGGTTTTTAAAGCGATAAACTTCATCCATTACTAATTTGTTATCATCATAGCCGATAATATGTCTTCCAGATGAGGCTCCAATATCAATTGCTAAATAATATTTCATTTACTAATCCTTTCTAATAAAGAATTATTTTGGATTTTTCTTTATTACAATATTTTTGAATACAGCTTTGCCATCTTTTGAAAAAATACCAATTTCTCCACTTTTATATTGATAGCATCTTGTTGATAAGGCTTTACCATTGCAATATATTACAATTAAGCTTTCGTGAGATAATATATCTAAATGAAAGGTGTTGGATGTAATATCTAGTGGACGTTGTTCATCAAAATATTGATCGACAAACCATTTTCCACTATGATCGAAAAATAATCTATCTTTCTTTCTATCAATTTCAACACTACACCACTTATCAAATTTATCAATATCAGCTCTTAAAACAACACCAGCACAAGTATTATCTTTAAGTGTTACATCTAAAGATATATATATTTCTTCACTATCTGTGCTTGAAATTTTGGCAATTGAATAGCCATATTTACTATCAAGAGTAATTATATCATCTTTTATAGATAATTTACCATTACCCCAAGCAAAATTTATATCTAATGGAATTGTTTCTTGATAAGATTCAAGTGCTTCTTTAACAGGATAACACATCAATTCACCATTATCTTTGCTAAATAATTCATGAACTACTAATGTTCCACCCCATTCGTATTTTTCATCATCTTTTTCATCTTTTCTTCTAGCAGCCCATCCTACTAAAAAACGTCTATTTCCATTTGATATCGTCTTTGCAGCATAATATGAACGATTATCTAATAATTCATCTTTAAACGATTTAAAAGGTCCTGTAGATGAATTAGCTATGAGATAGTGATTTTCCCACCATCTTGTATATGTTGAAAAAACCATGTAATAATGATTATTCATATAAAATAAATCTGGACATTCGTGTGTATCATATAAATAAGGTTTATACATTGGTTTTTTAATTTCCCATTTTTTTAAATCTTTTGAGGTTGCTAAAGCGATGCAGCCCCATCTTTTATTATGATAATGTTTTTCTTCTCCAGTAATTAACATTTTAAATTCTAAATCTTTTTCATCATAGTAGACAAAAGGATCACGCCAGCCATCTCTATGATAGATATTTTCATCTGGTGGCATAAAGATATCATCTTCTTTTTGCCAATTATATAAATCTTTCGATGTGGCATGCATGATAACTTGAATTGGCTTTTTTCCAGTAAATGATAAATTACAGCCAGCATTAAATATATGATATATACCTTCATGTTTGATAAGTGAGCCTGTGCAGACACAAGAAAAGTCTTGTTCATCTTCTTTTCCATGATGTAAAGCTACGCCATGAAATTCATAATGAACAAAATCTTTAGTAGTTAAATGTTCCCATGAACCATCAACGATGGTAAATAAATGATAAATACCATTATCATAAAAAGGAATAAAATCGCCATTAAAACCCCATTTTAAAGAGTCATAAAAAATTATATTGTTTTTCATATTTATTATCCTTTAATATTGTTTTTATATGTTTGAGGAGAAATGCCTTCAATATTTTTAAATGAACGAGAAAAGACATAAACTGATGAATAATTCAAAAACTCTGAAATTTCAGTTAAGGACATTTTATCTTCTTCAATCAGTCTTTTAGCATAACTAATTTTTTGCATTGAAAAATATTCATGAATTGATTTACCAAATTTGGATTTGAAAATACGTGATAAGTAAGAATAATTATGATTTAATTCATTTGCGATATCTTGTAAATTTTTTATATCTAATAGGTGCTCATCGATATATTTAGTAATGCTATAAAAGATGGAATCTTCGTTTGAAATATTTGGTGAAGAATAATTTTTAGATTCATTTTTGGCAAAGATATCAAACATGTCAAGAGCAAATAGCTTTGCTAATAATTCAAACTTTAAAGAAGAAATAGGACTATTACTTTCAAGAGCAGATATCATATTGTTAAAGGCGTTTTGAATTTTAAGGTTTGTTACATGATATACTCTATTAACAGGTTGTAAATCTAATAAGGTTTTGGAAAACATTATTTCATAAAATTTTGATTTTTCTTTAAAACTAAAAGAGAAATAAAAATATCTTAAAGGATCATATGAGTCACTTATTATTTCATGTTTTTCATATGGAAGTGATAAAAAGCAATCACCCTTTTTAATAATTTGTTTAATTCCATTTGAAATAAACATACCAATGCCATCGACAATATAGGATACTTCAAAGAAGTTTTCATGTTTATGTTCAGGAATGATAGCATTATTTTCACAATATGATTCTCCAAGTTGTATTAAAATTAAATCGTTATAAAAAAGTGGATTTTCAGTGTAATCATAATCGTGAATGTATTTACAATTGCTTATGTTATGATTCATATTATCACATTTTCATGTACTTATTAAGCACACAAATAATACTCCTTTCTTAAAATTATTAAAGGAAAACTTTTTATTATTATATCACTTTATAACTTTTGGAAAAATAGCAATTCTTAATTTGCAAGCTCCAAAAGGATATAATGTAATTCTTTCCTTGATTAAATCATTTTGCTTATATGTTTGAACATTAGGAGTAAATGAAAAATTACCTTTTAAAACAAATCGATTTTTATTAAAAGCATCGTTAGTTGAAAATATTTTATTTTTATGAATTATTTTCATATCATTTATTTTATAAGCATCAATAGAAATGATTGCATTTACACTATCAAGATTAAATGGATCATTAGAATTGTTTATTATTTTAAATGAAGGATTAGCTTCATTAATATTTATACCATAATTAAAATCTTTATCAGGAGTTATTTCATACATTGGATAAGCAGAATATGGAAGTTTTTTTCTATGCCCTTTCATACCCAAAGCATATAAAATAGCACCTTTTTTGACAATAACACCAGTTTTATTATACGTTTTAATTTCAATATCAGATGGAATATATAATTTTATAATGTCATTTGAATTGACATTTATCTTAACAAATCCTTTTATTTTTCTAGTCTTAATTTCTATATCATTTTTATATACTTTATAATGTTTTGACCATGAAGGAATTCGAAGATATAAGTTAAAATTAGTTATATTTTTACTTTTAAAAGAAAAATTAATATAATCATCAAAAGGATAATTACTTTCTTGTTTTATCGTAATTTTTTGGTTATTTAAGGTAAAATAACTAGTGTTACTTCCATAAAAAATAGCGTAAATACCATCGTTATCAGTCAAATACATATTAGAAACAAAATTTACAAAGAAGCGATTGACATTTCCAGCACAACATTGTGTTTCATGACCTGGTTTATAACACATCCAATCTCTTCCTTTGCGATAAAAGTTGTGATTTGAGTTTTTTTCAAGTATTATTTGGTTGACACCAGAAAAATATTGTAAAGCTTTAAAGTTTTCTAATACAGAGCCAATTCCCGCATTATAAATGCAATTTTCAATTAAATCAGCATATTTACCATCTTTGCAAGCTTTTAATAAATAAAGTAAGGACCATGTGTAATCTGAAACATTGCATGTTTCATGAGTTTGACTGGCCTTTTTTCCATGAAAATATTCATTGCTACTATGAAGGCCATCGGGAAGCATATGATATTTAATTATTTTCTTATAAGCATTTATTGTAGGATTTAAATACTTTTTATCATTAGTATAAATATATAAAATTGCTCCAAGTTTTGCAATTTCATTATATGTTACACCATGTTCAAAAGGTTTTATATTATCACTTAGTTCACTAGCAAGAGTGTAGTGAGAACAATAATCTATATCTTTATTTAAATCTCTTTGAAATAAATCGTATGATAAAATAGCTAAATCTAATAATTGTTTATTTTTACTTACACTATAAACAAGTAGCATCGTTTCTATATTTACAATGTTTCTACCTTTAAAGTAAGTAGCTTTACTAGATAAATAATGTCTTTGTAAAGCTTCGATAATCTTATAATCGTGATTTGTATAATATAAAGACATACAAGCACGAGCAAAAACAACAAAAGGCCATCTATTTGTCTTTTTTTCATCTTTTAAAAACAAAGGACCAAGATAGCCATCATCGTCAGCGTTATTTATCACATCATATATTATTTTGCTTGTTTTTTCATATAAGTTTTTATCAGATAAAAGACGTGCTAAAGAAATAGCACCATCTAAATAATATGCAGTTTGTTCAAATGGAACCCACTTCCAAAGTGGGTCCATTTGATTAATTTCATTTTCAGGATATTTATTCCAAGAATAAGAAATATATGGTTCTAAAGCATTTTCAATATGACCTGTTAAACCATTTTTTTGTTTTAATAAAAACTTTTTGATAAATCCTTCTGGTTTTATCTTAATATTGTCATTTACTAAGTAATTCATAAACTATTTGTTTGATACTACTAATAACCCATTTGCAGGAACTGATAAATAAGCAACACCATTTGTAACAGTGATTTCTTTAAAAGCTTCAAATGGTTCACAATTTCTATCTTCAGGAATCATAGATTCAGTTACTTTATAACAATTCATCTTATCGATATTACCATTTTGGTTAACAATAGCAATTTTTCTAGTATCTGATGAATTATTAGCAATCATGTAGGACCATTTTCCATCTGGTAGTTCAAAAGCTACCGCTGTAATGTAGCGGTCTACATCAGCATATTCACCAACTAATTCTTGATTAACTTTGTAGGCGTAAGCACCAGTATCTGTATACTTACAAATCATACGATAAAAGTAAAATTCAGGATGAGCAGCCCAAGAAATATAACCTTCATTAGTTAAATTTGAATCTCTATACATCCAAAGCCCCATTGTATGGATATATGAACCAAATAAGCAATCTCCTAAAATGTAATGATCAAAAGCAGTAACGCCGGCTTTTGCAGCTTCAATACAAAATCTTGCAATATATAAGCCTGCTTCATAATCGTCAATATCAGTTTTGTTAACAGCATCTAAAAAATGAAGCCCTTGGCAAAATTCACTAATAGCATAATCTTTAATATTATGTTTTTTCATAATTGCAATCATTTCTTCAAAGTAGTTTTGCATAGATTCGTTATAACATCTATAATCCCACATATAGTTGCCATTACCACATACATCAAAGATATCATCAACAGTTGATAATTCTTCATCATATAGTTTTGGAATATTACCACATTCGGAAGTACCAAATAATTTAACTTTATCTCTTAAACCTTCTTTTTGAAGTTTTTCGTGAATAATTTGGCAACTTAAAACATAATCTTCCCAATGTTTAACGCCTTGCATGTCAAAGAATGATTCGGAAATATTTGATACGCCCCAAATGCATGTGTAGCCTTTTTGATTGATTAATAAATCTAAAACAGCAGCGACATTTTCTGCGTATTCATAATAATCATATGGTCCAGTAACCCAATAATTAGCAAGGGCTGGTGAATCGCTTGCAAGCCAACTTGAAGTATATTTTCCATCATATGATTTAAACCAATGCCAGCAGCCACTAACAGAAAAATCTACTTTAATATCATATTTTTGGCAAATGTCTAATACTTTATATAGCGCTTGCATTTCTGCGCAATTGATATCAACACCATTAGCATTAAAATCAAATGAATTTGGATCATCATTATCATTTTCTCTTTCTAAAAATTCTGGGAAGTATTTAATACGAGTATATTTTAAATTCATTTCAGCAATTCTTTCTTCCCATATTTTTTCATCTTCAGCACTCATGTTATTTTGTGGCATAAAAATATCTGTGTCCATTTGAGCACCAAAACCAACAATTGGACTTTCATTTTTATCTTCAACATCATATCTTGTATAACCTGAAGTAATTTGTATTGTTTCATCGCTAGAGCTTGTATTAACATCTGAAGATGTATTATTTGCATTATTACAACTAGCTAGAAGAATGATAGATAAAAGAAGTGAAGGTAATTTAATTGGTCTTTTCATATATAAGCCTCCTAATTTTTATTTGATAAAACAACAATTCCATTTGCAGGTATAGAAACATGAGTAACACCATTAATAGTTTCTATATCATTTGATTTTTCAATGATTTTTATTGTAGCTTCACTACCAAATGGCGTACTTCCTGGTGTTAATTTATATTGTGATAAAGAAGTAATAGATTTATCAAATGAGTTAACAATTGCTACTTTTTTACTTTCTTTTCCAATATTAGCCATAAAATATGACCATGAACTATCAGGAAGTTTTAAAGCGACTATACAAACATCTGCGTCTGCACCATTTGAATAATCATTAGTAATTGGATAAATAACACTTCCAATATCACTATAACGCATTATTAAACTCCAAGCATACCATATAGGTTTTGCTTGATAATCGATTTCAGAGTCATCGTAATATTGTTTTAAATAACGAATCATTCCCTCTTCATTATTGGTACCATCATAGTTACAATCAGCAAAGACAAAATATTTGATGTTTGTACATCCCCCATTAGTAAGATTGATAAAAAATCTTGTCATAGTGATTGCTCTATCATATAATTCAGTATCGGCATTCGTTACTGGAGTAATAAAATTTGATGTACCACATTCTGCAACACCCCAGCTAAGATTATATTCTTCACAAACTTCCACATGGTTTTTAGCAAACTGTAACATTTCATTATTTTCACTTGGAATTGTAGTGTTACCACTCACTGTTGTTTCTCCATGAAATTTATATACGGATGAATCAACTTTATCATAGCCATAATCTTTATCTAAATAAACTTCTTTTAAATTAATATGGTTATTGCCATAATCTGCAGGGCCTGAAAATAATATTTTATCTTTAATATTATATTCGTCTAATTTATTTTTTATTTTTTTAGCGATAGATGAGTAAAGACTCATATCTTTGATAACGCCTTCAGGTTCAGGAAAGATAGAATATTCATATAGACATGTATACTTCTTAACATTGATTAAATAATTTAAGCAAGCAGCTACTGATTCTGCATACTCATCTGCTGGATTATTTACATATTTGCTTGATGGAGCTACCATCCAAGAAGTAACACCATCAACATTATGTTTTCCACCCATCCAGCTTCCCTGTATTTTGCCATCTTCTGAAGCAAATGTAGTTCGACATCCATACCAACTTAAATCTACATTGACATGATTTTCTTCAAATAGATCTAATAACGTATATAAATGTTGCATTTCTAAAGAATTAAAATCGACATTTGCGCTATTATAATCAAAGTCATTTGGATTATTATTATCATTGCCTCTTTCATACATTTCAGGATAAAAACGAATTCTAACAGCTTGAAGGTTACTTATTTCTACAGCTTCTTTAATCTTTTCAAAATCAGTTGTAGGATTATTAATGTCGATAATGCATGTATCAAATTGTGCACCATATCCTTCTGTTTTTCTAAGTAATGGCTCTTTTAAATCATACCTTTTATATCCTTGTTTTATAGTGATTTTATCATCATTTTCACTTAATGATGTATTATCGCTTGAGGATATTTCCTTGTTTGCATTACAACCAACGATATTCATAGCAATAAATGATAACAGCAATAATTTAAATTTGCTTTTCATTTGAATCACCTTATTGTTTCTTTTTAAGCATTAATAAAAGTGAAAGAAGAGCAAAGGACAAATAAGACATACCAGCAACATTACCTTTACAACCTTTGTTTGTTTCATTATTTTCATCATCACTTGGTTGAATACTTGGCTTATCGATTGAAGAATTATTGTATTCAACTACTCTAAATCTTACAAGATTAGTAGCTTCAAGTTCTCCATCACTAGCTTTAAAGGAAATAGTGTATGTTCCTTCCTTGCTTGGTGTCCATACGAAATAACCATTTCTAATAGTTCCTATACTTTCACCATTACATGTCGCTTCATAAGTTAATTTTTTATCGCCATCATAAGTGAATAATTCAGATAATTTTATTTCCATTTCTTCATCAGCATCATAGCTTGCAGCTGGAGAGAAATTATCGATTGATGATAGATTAAATGCAGGTTTTTCACATAATGTGTATGGTGCAGCATTTTCTTTTCCATTATCATATGATGTGATTTGAAGTTTTTCAATATCGACAAATACATTTGAATTTTCAGTAGTGGCATTAGCTGAATAACCACTTGATGCCCATAAACCGATATATCCTTTTTGTGTATCAAAAGGTATTATTTCATCTTTTTTGTTTGTATTTGAATAATAAGCATTCGATTGGAAATAAGATGTTTGTAATACTCCATCAATATATACTTTAAATGTAATTCCAATTTCTTCAGGACGAGGTCTATTAGGATCTTTTGCGTGTGTACTAGTAGCTTCTATAGTATACCAGTGATATTGATTATCACACCAATCTATATTTGAAATTACGCTTCCTTCATTAGCGTTTCCAGATTCACAAAAGTAACGATTTGCGCCATTTCCATCAAATGATTCATTAATTAGCATTTGCACGCGTGATGTTTTAGCAATTCTTTCAAAACAAATTGAAAACCATCCTTTATTATATGTCCATGGACAAGCAGCCATAGCAACATTTTCAACTTCTTTAGCATCTTCATAATCTATAAACATCGTAAAATATAAGTTAGCATAATCAAAGCCATCAAAGTTGTTTTCCGATGGGCATGGAAGATTTAAATTAGCATACATATCAAGTCTAAATTCGTTGAATTTATTTGTCGTATATAAAGCGTAATTAGCTGATGCAGTATTGATGTTTTCCATTCTTAAATGGCCTGAAGAAAAATCGACTTTTCCAGCACCAATTCCTACAGTGTTCCAATCATATTTCCAAGCAGCTAAATTATTTTCATCTTTAATATCTATTGAATATGTATTATCAGCGCTAACTTTTAAGACTTCAGTTGTTGATAAAAATAATAACGATAATGTTAGTAAACCAGTTAAAAGTTTTTTCATTGTTAGTACCTACTTTCTTGCAGCTTCATATAATTTAAATTGATTTGTTAACCATTCAATGTAATTACCAGCTTGAGCTCTATATTGACTTACAGATTCTGGCCACGTTTCACTAGGGTTTAAAACACCAGCCCAAGCTTTTGTAGCACAATTTAAATAAATATCAGCTTCTGCTGTAATAAAGTCTTTACTTACTTGAGCACTAGCACCATAAAATAACATTCCGTCTGTTGGATTTTTAAGACAAGGATAATTTCTTACTTTTTCAATCCAATTTCTTTCTGTTTCACTATATTGCATAGGAATTCTATAAGAAATTTCATCATTATGAACTAAAGCAAAGGCGCCACTATATGGTTTATGTGTTACATAATATTCATCTGGATATTCATAATAATTGTCACCATATGATGATTCCATCCATTGTTCACCTTTAATACCATAAGCACATAACTCATAGTTTTCTTTGCTTGAATACATCCAATCCATATATTTGATTAATAATTCTGCTTTTTTAGATTTTTTGTTTAAAACCAAACAGTCAGTGTTTTTAGATACTTCAACAAACTTGCCTGAATCTTCAATGGCGTTACCATTTTCATCAACAGCACATAAAGGATCTAAAATAACAAATTCAGCATCATTGTTGATTTCTTTACATTTTCTTGCTACATCAATTAAATTAGTAATCGTAGGATTTAAAAAATATACAGCAGACTTTCCAGCTGCTAAATTTGAAAGTCTTTGATTTGCAGAAATTGTAGTATTATCTCTTTCCCAAAGTCCATCAACTACCCAATCGTATTCTTGTTGCAACACTTTTCCATAATTTTCACTAATCCAACCTGGAACTACTTCTTTAATAGAATTATCATCGTTATAGTTAATTGCACGATATTGATAACCAGTTGATTGATAAGCACCAGCAAGAAGAGTAAATTCCATATCATAAACAGGACCTGATAAAGGAGTTGTACATGCTACGATTTCATCTTTCATTTTGCGAATCATAGTATCGAAATCTTTAATTGATTGACACCATTTTAATGTGCCATTAGAAGCATCTGCTTCTTCTTTACTTTCCGTATAGCCAACTTGTCTCATATAATCTTTTCTAACAAGTACGCCTTTTTGCTTTGTAATGTTAATAGATGGGATGCCAATTATTTCATCATTAAAGTTAGTAACAGAATTAATAGAATCACCAAGTGATGATAAAATATTATTTGCACCTTTTCTAAATAATGATGTTAAATCTAATACTACATCTTGATTTAAAATAGTATCTTCAAGACCTGCTTGTCCTAAATAACTAACAGCACCATCCCAACCACTAGATCCCATAACTGGTGAAAAAGAATTGGAAAATGTCGCATGTGATTCATATAAAATATTGAAATTAACAGCGTTTCCTGTATCTTCATAAAATTTCTTTTCAATAGCCTCTTTTACAATGTTTTCATCTACGCCTTTGACATATGGACCATAAACATTACTTTCATCCATATAAATTGTCAATGTAACACGATTGTTTTTAGCATCTTCCCAAGGTAATTTTTCACTTGTAGAATCAGAAGTGATATCATTTGATGAAGATAAAGTATTATTACCACAACTTGTAAGCAATAAACTTGTTAATGCCATAATTAAAATTTTGTTTTTTTTCATAATTTTTTTCTCCTTTATTATTCTTTTACTCCGCCTTCAATGCTTCCTTTAATAAAGAATTTTTGAAGAAGAGGATAAATCAACACAATAGGAAGTAATGAAATGATTACTGTTGCACTTCTAAGTCCACTATAGTTTAATGTTGTATCACCAAAGTAAGCTTTTAAAAATTCATCGCTATCTTGAACTCTTCTAATAAATGCTTGTATTGGCCATAAATTATAGTGATTACTATCGATGAATAAAGAAGCGGCAAACCAGTCATTCCACATTGCTACAGAAGTATATAATGAAACTGTAGCGATAATTGGAAGATTTAAAGGTAAAATAACTTTAAATAAGATTTGTATATTACTAGCTCCATCAAGTTCTGCAGCTTCGATTAAAGCTTCAGGAACTTGTGAGAAAAATTTTCTTGTAAGTAATATGTACCAAGCACTTACACCGCTTGGAAGTATCAATGCCCATAAAGTGTTCATTAATCCTAAATTTTTAATTAAGATATAATATGGAATTGTTCCTCCAGAAAATAGCATTGATACTATAAAAAAGTAAGTGAAGAATTTTTTAAATTGCAATTTTTTTCTTGTAAGTGCATAAGCGGCAAGTGATGTTGTTATAATCATCAAGATGGTTGTGCACACTACAACAAAAACTGAATTCAAAATGGAAATGACAAATTGATTGCTTTCCATTGAAAATATAGCTTTGTAATAATCAAGTGAGAAGTCTCTAATTATCAAACTATATCCATGTAAAGTTAATGATTTAGTTTCCGTAAATGAGGAATTGATCAATAATAAAATTGGAATGATGAATATTAAAGCAAATATAATCATAAAGATTACATTGAAAAAATCAAATATTTTTTCGCCTTTTGTCTTAATCATAATTAATATGCTCCTTCACCAGTTTTTTTCTTCAAAATTGTATTGCTTATAACAACTAAAATTAAAGCGATTAAACTTTGAATCATGGACATAGCAGCAACTCCTGAATAATTGTTAGCATTTCCAATATTTTCATAAACAATCATACCAATTGTATCTGTTGTATCTCTAAGCATCGCACTTCCTCTTATCATAGTATAAATTTGATCAAAGTCATCTCTAACTAAATTTCCTAAGCTGAATACTACTTGAATTCCAAAAGCTGGAAGTAGTCCTGGTAGTGTAACATGTAGAAACTGTCTAAAACCACCAGCTCCATCAATTTTTGCTGCTTCATATAATGATCTATCGATACCAGCCATAGCGGCAAGATAGACAATAGTTGAATAACCAGCTGTTTTCCACATTGCACTGGAAGTTAATATTAAACGCCAGTATTGAGGAGAAGAATAAAAATTGATTGGTTCTTTACCAAATACTTCAAGAATTTTATTAATTGTTCCACCATCTGTAGCAAGTAATACGTAAGATAAAGTCGAAATTACAACCCAAGAAATAAAATATGGGAAATAAGATACAGTTTGTACAACATTTTTAAATAAACCATTTTTCAAATAATTAAATAATACTGCTAAAGTAATAGCAATTAAAAAACCAAAGATAAATTTCCAAAAAGCTAATATGAAGGTATTTAACATCAATTTACCAAAATCACTTAATGGATTTGTAAATAAATCATAGAAGTTTTTAAAACCAAACATCGAAGTCCATTCGCTATGTAATATACCATCATTGACTCGATAATTCTTAAAGGCAATTATTATACCACCCATTGGAATATATGAGAAAATAAATAACATAACTACGGCAGGAAGTAGCATTAAATACAAATCAAAATTATTAACGATTAATTTCATCTTTTTTGAATGTATTGCTTTTTTGAATGTTCCTTTATAAATTCCTATAAATATTAATATAGCTAAAGCGCCACCTAAAGTAGATAAAAATCCGATTAATACATAGTTTGGCTGCAATGTAAAATATACATAGCCTACAAAACAATTAACATCTTTTTTAACAACTGATTGATCTGATGAACTAATAATTGAAGCTTTTTGAGTAATAGGTTTAATTGTAATGGAATTTTTAGTTACATTTTCAACATTTTTACTACCATAAACTTTAATTTCACCTTTAAAGTTAAATGTGATACTTTCAAGTCCCTCAAAATCAGCCAAGAAAAAAGTGAATATTTGACCTCTTGAATCATTTGCTAGCAAACCATCATCAGAAAATAAGTTAATAGTTTCCTCTTCAGATAATTTTTTGTTTTCAGCTACTAATGTTGGGATAATTGCAGCGTCTTCATTACCAAATTTTTGATTATCAAATTTATAAATCATACTATTTGTAGCACCATCATTTAATTTTGTATAATTTTTATATGCTCCGATGTACCACGAATCAATAATTGTAGATACGCTATCAAGTTCCATAATGAAGTCTTTGGATTTTTTATACGAATAAATACCTAAATCTCCACCAACATTACCTTGCGATAAATATTGGATTCTCATAAAAGATAGTGTGGCTTCATAATGATCATCTAGTTCTTTAACTTTTTTTATTTTTACTCTATCTTCTTGTCCTGAACAAACTTCAGCAGCTAATACGATATCGTTTAATTTATTATCGACATCATCTTTTGTGACATTAACAGAGTTACCATTTTCATCTTGGTATTGTTTTGCAATTAAAATTGTTGCTTCTCCACTACCATCTCTATTAATATTCATTGAGACAGTGGAGCATGAAGTCAAAAAAGTAAAAATAAATATGAAGATAAACAAACGAATAATCTTTTTTGTTGATTTCATGATTTTCATTAATTCTCCCACCTTTCTTTTACTTTATAGCAAGCGCCACAATAAAGTGGCGCTATTTTCATAAAGTTAATTATTTACGTCTTTTTTTAATAAACAATGCACCAATTAATGTAATTAATGAGGCAATACCACCAGTTGTAGTTCCTTTGCAACCTTTTTTACTTGGTTTATCATCATTGTCATCAGAAGGTTGTGTAGATGGCTCTTCTGATGGTTGTGTAGATGGTTGTTCAGAAGGTTGTTCAGAAGGTTCTTCAGATGGTTCTTCAGATGGTCTTTCATTATTAATTGAATCTTCGACATCTTTAATTGCCACACGTGCTTGTTCTAATACATCAACATTTTGTGTTAATAAAGCTTTTTGAGCTGCAGTTAATGAATCGTAAGCCTCTTTTGCTGCTTCATAAGCTGCTTTTGCTTCAGATAAGTTTTCTTTATTAACATCAACTATAACAGCAGATAGTAAGTTATCACATGCTAAAGCAAGTTTTCTATTTTCTATATCTTCTTTAACTTGAGCTCCGTCATAATTATCAACATCTTCTACATAAATGCCTTTTACTTCAAATCCACCAGTACCATTGTTGATTGGATTTGAAACGAATAATTCAAGACCGAAATAATCAGCATCTTTGCTAGAAGCATTTGTTGAGATATATTCACGTGTAAATGTTTTGCCACTAACACCACCAGTTAATGTGATAGTTAGTTTATATCCAACATATACATCGTTTTCGTATAAATCAATGGTTGTAAGTTTTAAAGTCGTATAGTTTTTATAAATGTGATGAACATCAAGTTGGCTACCTTCTTCATCAGATGGATTATCTAATATTGTAGTAAAGTTGGCAATTGGATTACCATTTGCATCTGAAGTCATTGGAATAACGCCATCTTTACATTCAACAATCTTAAATCCATCGCCACCAATTAATAATACAGTGTAGTTTCCTTCTTCAAGCCATTTACCATTACTATGATGTCTTTGCAAACTATCAGATTTAATGATAAAGTAGAAGTTACCCCATGAACATTTTTCAAGGTTAGAATTGATTACCCAAGTAATTTCTTTACCATTTTCTACTGCAATAGTAGGATAGATGCTTAAATCTTTTTCAGATGAATTAACTACAAGTTTTCCATCAACGATTGAACAGTCACCATAACCATTTAGTTCCATGAAATTATCAAGAGATGATGTAAAGTTATAACCATCAATAGCATGTTCAACATCATATTGTTGTAATGCTTCAATTGCTGCTAGTAAATCTTCATAGTTATAAACTTCAGCTTGTTCTTCTGGATATAGTTTATCGTATGCAGCTTTTGCTTGATTGATAATTCTTGATTGTACACCATAATTTTCAATTGGTAAAACGATCTTATTAATCATTTCACATACAGGATCAGCATATGATAAGATGTTTTCATATAACTCTAATGCTTCTTTTAATTCGTTAAGTTTTGAAGCATCGCAAGTTGCTTTTTCTTCATCAGTCAATAATTCATATTTATCTAAAGCATCTTTTATCATTTCCGCTTTTTCAGCATAATTTGCTCTATTAAATGAAGTATCTAATCCTTCAAGTCTTTCTAATGCTAGTTTTGCAAGAACTAAGGCATCAACATTATTTATATCGCTTTCAATTTGTGTAAGTCTTGCTTTGTCTTCATCTAAAACTAATTCTTTTTGTACATCAGTTAATGATTCAAAAATGATCTTTGCTTGATTAAACATATTAACGATTCTAGCATAGTTTTCATCATTAATTGTTTCATAATTAATTGCTGCTAATGCATCGTGGAACATATTTGCGTGATATAAATCTTTAGTATATGTAGATTCACTATCAGCTACGAATAATGAAACTTGGTTGTTGCTACCATTTGGTGCGTTATGACCTGTAACATAAACCATACCAGCTGATTGTTCGCCCCAAAGTGACTTATAAGGTAATAATAATGTATCGCTTGCAAATGTTCCTTCTTTGTTTCCAGCATGTCCTGAAGCTTTACAATAAATCTTTAATGTAACACCATCAGCCACATCTTTTACATCAATTACAACTTCAGTTTTTTGTTGTCCAATATACCAGAAGTTATGCCCATCAAATCCTGGAATGAATTGATCTAAATCAGTTTTGAAGATGTTTACGTTACCATTTTCAACTACAACTAATTGATAACAACCATGAGTAATACATAAAGCGATGAAGCTACCTTCGTTACTATTAACTTTAACTGTGTTATTAGAAGCATCAAATGTAAATGTTGCTTTAGCTAAATCACTAGCTTGACCTTTTAATAATAAAGCTGTTGCAGCCCATGGACTATCAAGATTTGTATAATCTAAAACATATTTAATTGTAGCATTTCCACCAAATGAATTTGTGATTGATAATGATGGAGCACCAGTTTGACTCATTGTAGAATCAGCGATTGTAGCATTGTATAAAGTTGCCCAATTATCTTGTGAAGAATGATATTTATTTGCTGTATCGATTAAATCATATGACATTACTAATACAGAAATTTCAACATCTTTTTCTTCAGTAACATTAACAAGAACTTTATATGTTCCAGGAACTAATACTTTAATTTTGCCATCATTTCCTGCTATAACGAAATCTCCTTGATATTTAACTTCGTTAGTTGAAGCATCAGAAACGATCGTTACTTTATCAAAACCATATGATGATTTAACATCATTAATAAATAAGTCGATATTAAATTCATTGCCTTCTTGCATTGATAAAGTTTTTTCATAAGAATGAAGATAACCATTTTCAGTATCAACTTCATCAATTGTTGTACCATCTTCAAATTTACATTCATATTTATCAGCAACTGCTGCAGCTAAATCACTTTCAATTTTAGCAAATTTTGCTGTTTCTTCTGATGATATTAATGCTTTTTGTTCATCAGTTAATGTAGCATAAACTGCTTTTAAGCTTTCAAATTTACTTAAAATTGTAGAGTAATTTGAATCTGTGATTGTTTCATAATTGATTTCAGCTAGTTTATCTTTAAATACACTTGCATGATATAAATCATTTGTATAAGTAGATTCACTATCAGAAACATATAATTTAACGTTGTTATTTGTATTATTAGGAGTTCTTTCACCTGTTACATAAACCATACTTGCAACTTGTGCACCCCATAATGATTTATATGGAAGCAATAATTCTGTTGTATATGTTCCACCAGTATTTTGACTATGACCTGAGGCAAAATATGAAATATTTAACTTAACTCCATCATCAACGTCAGTAGTAGTCATTACGATTTCAGTTTTTTGATCACCAACATGCCAGAATGAAAAGCCATCTACACCTGGAATTAAAAATGTCTGATCACTGCCTAATACATTTAAGTTACCTTCGTCACATACTAATAATTGATAACCAGCATGAGATATGCAAAGTGCAACAAAGCTTCCACTTCCTCCACTTGGAGTAGCTTTATCACCAACAAATGACCAAGTAACATTTGCAAGATCACTAGCATTTCCTTTAATAATAAGGGCAACACCACCCCAGTTAGCATCTAATGTAGTGTAATCTAAAACATATTTAACTGTTGCATTGCCACCAAATTGGTTAGAGATTGTTAATGATGGTGCACCAGTTTGAGCCATTTGACCATCTGTTATTGAAGCATTATATAAAGTTGCCCAATTATCAGCGCTAGCATGGTATTTATTAGCTGTATCAATAAGATTATAACTTAATACTTCTAAGTCAATTATAGCTTCATTTGCTTCGTTTACATTAACGGTTACTTTATATTTACCATTAACATCAATTTTGATTTTTCCATCGCTTCCTTGACTATAAAAAGCTCCTGAAAATTTATTTTCATTATTTGATGAATCAACAAATGAGTTTACGTTATCAAAGCCAAATGAAGTAACAACATCATTAATCTTTAAATTAACATTGAATTCATTTCCTTCAGTTAATGTAATTTCACTTTGATATGTGTGAGCAAATCCTGAAGTTGTTTCAACTTCTTGTAAGCTACTACCAGTAGATAATTCACATTCTAATGTGTCAGTTGGTACAACTGGAGTATCAATTGCTTCAACATTATCAATTTTCATTAATAATTCAATGTTATGAGTTTCATCGATTGTGCCACTACCAGTTCTACCATAAGTTACAAATTTACCACCTTTTAAATCTTGACTTGTTGATACATATGTAAATGTTGCATCAATATCATGACCCCAAGGTGACTTAGTAATAAGATGGAATGTAAACTCAACACCACTAGCTGTTTCATTCATTTGAGTTACAATTCTAAATGCTTTGTCATAACAATAATAATGGAATTGATTCATGATGTTTTCATCATTAATGAAATTATCAGGAACGATGATATTATCACCAGCTGTTAAGCCAAGTCTTCCATTATAAACTACATTCCCATCAGCGTCTTTTTCAATGATTGAAAAACCGTTTGTCCAACCCCATACTAATGAAACTGAATTTGATGCATTTACCATACCATTTCCAGCATTTATACCAACTTCATTAGTTTTAGAAAATGTTAGATATTCCCATTTCCAATCAGCCATAGCTGATAATGCAAGAGATTGCGTTGAAGTGAAATCAACTTTTGAATTACCACCAACTTGAGTTGTTTGCCAATTAAATGATGGACTTGTTGCTTTCATTGTATTACCAGTGAAAATAGCATTATCCTTACTTAGCCAATTTGTATCACTAGCAGAATAATTAGATTTATCAACAATTCCCATAGTCATAACAATATTATGAGTTTCATCGATTGTACCACTACCAGTTCTTCCATAAGTTACATGTTTTTCACCTTTTAAGTCTTGATTAACTGATTCATAAGAAAAAGTTGTATCAATATCATGACCCCAAGGAGATTTTGTAATAAGTCTAAAATTAAATACTACACCACTATTAGTTTCATTCATTGAAGTAATGATTCTAAATGGTTTGTCAAAACAATAAAATTGGAACTGTCTTAAAATTTCACTATCATTTGGGAAATTTTCAGCAACGATAATGTTTTCTCCTGCTTCTAGTCCTAATTTACCATTAAAGATAACATTACCTGTAGCATCTTTTTCAATGATAGAAAAACCATTAACCCAACCCCAAACTAAAGAAACTGAATTTGATGCATTAACCATACCATTAGCTGCATCAATTCCTTTTTCTTGAGTAGTTGAAAATGTTAAATACTCCCATTTCCAATCACCAAATGCATTTAATTCAAGTGTTTGCTCGCTTAGAAAATCAACAGTAGAATTACCATTAATTTTCTTTGTTTGCCAATCAAATGAAGCACTAGTTGCTTTAAATGAATTTCCATCAACTGTAGCATTAGTTGATTCGATAAAGTTTGAAACATCGTTAGTGATAATACTTCCACCAACGCTTGTCTCTTCTGCTTGTGCTTCTACTATTGCATCTTTAATAGCAAATGATGAAAGCGCTAACAAAGGTGCAGTAAATACTAAAGACAAAGTCAATAATTTTTTACTTTTTTTCATAGTTTTCCTCCTGACTCGTAAAAAATTGGTAAATCTTTTAATGCTTTTTTTAATATAAATAACTTAATGATATTATATCATTAATTATATTTCATATAAATATCGTTTTTTGCCATTATTTTTAGCATTTTTTTATTTTTAATAGGTCATTTTTCATCGAAGAAATTAACATATTAAAACTAAAAAACATCGTGTGTAAAATGCCTTCTCCATTTTCAGGATTATAAGATTCTGACATACTACCATTTTTTAAAATTCCATTATAATGGGTATTTAAAGTTTTTTTGTATATTTTCTTTGCTTGGTAAGTATAACCATAATTTAAATAAGCTTTAAAGATAAAATATGATGATATACCCCAGATAGCACCTAGCCAATTTGAAGGGTTACCAGATGGCGTAAGATTATACATCTTTTCATATTTTGAAAGAGTGCGAACGCCATATTTTGATATTAATCCACCTTTTTTTAAGTGCTTTAAGGATTTTTTTGCAACTTCTTTATCGACAAGATTGAATGTTAATGGGCTATAGCAACCAAAAAATTCAATTTTTAAAGGAAGACAGTTCCAAAATGGTTTTAATCCTTTATGAAATATTTCAGTTTCATTATTTTTAACATTTATATCTTGTGAATAAAAGATATTAGTCGCTAAATCATAGCAATTAGTAAAGATTGCTTGAATTAATTTGTTTTTTTCTTCTTCATAAAATTTATAATCCATTTTTAAATTTTTTAAAATCTCAATTAAACAATTATATTCATCAACCATCGTGGCATTAAGTAATATATCAGCACTACTATTTTCTAATCTTCCAAATACTGTTGGATTATTATCAACTCCAATCATAATGTCACTTACATAATAAAATAATCCAGTTTTTTGATCGAATTGATTTTCTTTTAAATATTTTAAGTATAGAAATAATTTATTAACATCGATGAAAGAAAAATCATCATTTAATTTAGCAGCTAATAAACTTGCTTTTATTAAATAACCTTTATGGGAGTTTTTAACATTTTCTTTACTGCAATAAGTGTCATTATTGACATCTACTCTTATCATTATAGGAGTAAAACCATCATCTTCCATGAAATCATAAAAGTTTAAAACATCACCTTTTGCACCTTCATTAACTAGTTTTCTATAATATTGATAATCAAAATCTTTATCGTTTTTTAATATTTCTAAGGTATCATTTAATGCCAATATTGACCAATATGAATCCCAATCCCACAAAGTATTATGATAAGCGATGCCTGGTTCGACAAAACTATATTTTACTTTTCCTGAAGGACTTGCTATTACTTTAAATGCGTGCTTTTTTAATAAATCAAAAACTAATTTTTCTTTTTTATTCATCAAAACACCTTCTTGCCTCTTTTATGTCAGCTAATTTTGGCTTATCAATTATTGTTTTTAAATCATTTATTAATTTGTTACCATATATTTCATGGCCTTTAGAGTTTGGATGAAGTGCCAAAGTAGCATTTGAAAAATAACTTGCATCAAATGGAATATAATCATGGGCATCAATAATATGGATATCATCATATCTTTGATATATTTCAATCATTTTTTTACTAATATCTAAAAGAGAAAATTTTTCGCCATTTTCATCTGAGCGCCATATTGGTAAAATAGCTATTATTTTCGCTTTAGGGAAATAATTATGAATTGCTTTTATCACCACAGTCATGTTCTTTTCAAGTTCATTAAAAGCTATTTCTTTTTCTTGTTTTCCCATTGCAAATGAATTGGTACCATTTGCTAAAAATACATACTTTGGATTTATATTATATGTACCTAGTAAGTTATAATCGTTAAAAGTTCTTCCTGAAACGGCAAAGTCATAACCGATAAAATTATAATGAAGTGTAACTTTAGAAAAATAAGTCATTGCGGGATTAAAGCATTCACTGCCTTCAGTGATAGAATCGCCAAGAAAGATTACTTCTTCATCTTTTTTAACAGGTTTCAATGAAGCATTATCATCGATTTTTATACTTTTTATAGCAACGCAAAATCCTGTTGGAAATATTAATGTAATTCTATTTACTTTATTATTACTATCATCTACGATAAATGTGTCTTGATATCTTTCGCCTTTATTAACCTTTTTTAAAGGGACATCGATATTTTTATTGTTTACTAAAAAACCAAATTGAAATTCATAATTAGGGACTTCACTATCCATAATTTTATAATCAATCGTTATGGTTTTAGTGTTACTATACATATCAAACATAATATTGGAACCATATTGACCAGAATTTCTCGTAGTACATTTTATGTTTTGTATGATGTTTAATCTATCAAAATATACTCCATCTTCTTCAACGTGATAGGATAAATTGTTAACTACAATTTTTTCATCGATCATTTTTTTTAATAAAGGATCAATTTCGTAAAGCGGTAAATCTTCCTCAGTAAACTTAACATTTTCAATGTGAGCTTTTACGCCTTTATTTGCATAAATTGCTAAGTCTGATACTTTATCTCTAGCATTTCCATATGAATCTTTTAAATTACCATTATCAATATCGATATAAACACGATATTTAGTTATTTTCATTTCCACATGGTATGTTTTATAAGCATTAAAAATGTGATTATTATTTTTATCTTTTATTAGATCACTTTTTCTATTCCAATCTGGAGTGTAACCACCAAAACTAATGCCATCATTTTCTTTAAATACTGTAAGTTTTGATTGATATATATAATCGCTCGTAAATTTATCTACTTCACCAATATTGACAAGTAATAATTCATCATCAAAAATAAACTCATCATTTTTACTTATATCATTAGTAATTTCGTCAATCTTAAAATCAAAAGAAATTTTGATTAAATCTTTTGTAAAATCTTTATCTAATTTACATTGATAGATTGGATTTTTTAACATGTTATACCTCTATTTTATGAGTTCCATAAAAATAATTATTGTTTTTATAAATTAC
>JALEMY010000071.1 GCA_022767485.1 Erysipelotrichaceae bacterium | reverse complement strand
GCTTTTTGTCCAAAAACATCATTGTAAAATTTAAAGTTTTCAATATTAGTACAAATAATAAAATATTCGTTTTCTTCATCATTATTTAATATTTCTCTTGCTTTTGAGTAAAAATATTCCTTTGTATAAAGTCCTGTCAATGAATCGTTTTTAATATAATTGACCATCGAAACATTTTCTACTAAATTAATAATATTTTTTACACGATGCAAAATAACTTCACCACGATATGGCTTTGGTAAAAAATCGTTAGCTCCAATATCTAACGCCGTTATTTCTTCTTCTTCGCTATCACTTTGTGTCATGACAATAATCGGAATTTTTCGATATTCATCATGTTTTTTTAAAGTTTTAATAAAGGTGTAGCCATCCATTTTAGGCATATTGATATCTGTTAATATTATCGATATTTTATCTTTATATGTCTTTACTATTTCTAATGCTTCTATTCCATCGTTTGCTTTAATGACATGATATTCATCTTGTAAAATATTTTCTAAAATAAGCATATTTATTTCATTATCTTCGACTAATAAAACATTCTTACGATTTGGCACAAAAAGCACCTCCTAAACTTCTAGTGTTTTTATTACTTTAATAGATAAATTGTATTGATTTTGAAGTGCTTCAAATAATATATTCAACTTATTATCATCGATATCTTTATTTTGATAATTTCTTAAATATTCTGTTAGTTCAGAACATTTTTCTGCTAAAGTTGTAAAGCTTAGATTTAAGCATACTCCTTTTAATGTATGAACTGAAAAAAACGCCTCACGATAATCTTTTTTTTCTATTGCTTTTTTGAGATTTATAAAACTATCATCTTGTAAAAATTTCAAGCAAAATCGTTTTATTAATTCATCGCTTGCAATTCTTTTTTTTACTTCCTGATAGTTTCCTTTTAATTCTTCATAGCATCTAACAATATCCATATCAACACCTAATTTCTTTTTTTTTATTATAGTAAGTATATCATATATTTATGATATATTAAAGTATTTATTATTTTGTTGCCGTTTATAAAAAAAATTAGGAAAATTCCTAATTTTTCATATTATTTTTCTAACATTTCTTTCAATTGTAAAATGTTTTCCATTTCACAACGAGGAATATGGAATGGTCCTTTAAAGATATTTCCCTTCAACTTGCTAGCAAGAGTACCATCTCTATGTAAATAACCATACCATTCACCATTCTTTTCATCTTTAAAATGAGAGAATGCGTAATTGTGAACTAATTGATATTTATCTAAATATTCTTTGTTTCCAGTTAATTTATAAGCCATCAAGAAAGCGATAAGCATCTCATTATGAGGCCACCAAAGTTTCATATCCCATTCTAATGCTAAAACTGGTTTTCCTTCTACGTCAACAAAATAACGTAAACCACCAACATCATAATCCCAACCAAGTTCGAATGAATATGAAAGAATCTTAAGTGCTAAATTCAATAATTCTTCGTCATTTCTATAAACTGATTCATTCATTAAAAACCAACTAGCTTCGATTGAATGTCCTGGATTTACAAGTCTTCCTCTAGAACCTTTAGTTAAAGAACCATCGACATTAACATTTTCAAATACAGCTTTCTTTTCTTCATGATAGTGAAGTTTTATTTCTTTGATACAATCATCAATTATTTGATGATAATAATCCTTTCTTTCTTCGTCGATTTCTCTTAATATTTGACATGTAACTAGCATGATCATTGGACTTGCTAAAGCGATGCAATCAACTGTTTTAGGATTATATTTTGGTTCTGTCTTAATCTTTCCTGTTTTAACATTTAACATTGTTTCAAATGTTGTTCTTGCAGTATTTAAATATTTTTCATCCTTTGTTGCACGATAAAGTTCAGCAGATCCAACTACAGTAAATGATTCTGAAAACCAATATCTTCTTTTTTGAATGCTTTGTCCATCATCTGTAACTGTAAAAAACATTCTATTGTCGCTATCAAAACAATGTTTAGTTACAAAATCATAAGCGTCCATAGCACACTTTAAATAACGAGGATCTTTTTCTATCATATTGTAAGCTCTTGCAAAGACCCACATACCTCTTCCTTGTGCCCAAACAGCTTTATCGGTATCATAAACTGAACCATCTTCATCAAGACATGTGTAAAATCCACCATTTACTTTATCGTATCCATATGATAACCAAAACTCTAATGTTTGCTTAAATTCTTTTTCATAAAATGATAATAAATCTTTTAAATATTTTTTGTCCATATCTTTTTATTTCCTTTCGTATTATATTTTATACTCATTGTTTGATAATAACAATTATAAAAGAAAAAAAATCAAGACTTTAAAATCTTGATTTTAATTATAAGATCTAACTGGTAAGATTAATTCAGTTAATGTTGGGTTAGATTTTGATTTAATAATGATAGGCTTCATATCTCCTGTAAATTGTAAAGATATTTCATCGCTTACGATAGCTTTTATTGCGTCTAATAAATATTTAGCACTAAAGGCGATAGTTAGTTTTTCACCTTCAAAAGCGCACTCGTTTAATTTTTCTACAACGTAACCAACTTCCATAGTTTTTGAAGAAACAAACACTTCTGTTTCATCCATATTTAATTTAACAACGTTGTTTTTTTCTGTAAGTAAAATAGATGCTCTTTCAATTGCTCCCACAAGTTCATTTGTTGAAATATTTAAAACTTGTGAAAATTCATTTGGAATAAGACGAGAAGTATCAGGGTATGAACCGCTAATTAATCTTGTATTAACAATGCAATCACCTAAATCGAATGAAACTTTCTTTTCTGTAATCGAAACTCGAACATTTTGACCTACTTCAACAATTTTATTAACATTTTCTAAAGCGCTTTTTGGAATTGTAATATTAAATTCTAAAGGATTTTGCATTTGTACAACTTTTTTAGATAAACGATATGTATCAGTAGCTACAACTTCAAGCGTTGTTCCTACACATTTAAAATTCAATCCTGTTAATACAGGTCGTGCTTCCTTTTCAGAAGTTGCAAATAAAGTTTGATCAAATAATTCTTTCAATTCGATTGATTCCATAACAAATGATTGACCATTTTCTGTATCAGCAAAGGAAATTGGTGGATAATCGATAGCGGGAATACAATTAACTGAGAAAATAGATTTATCTGATTTGATTTTTGTCAAATTATCAACAACAGAAATTTCTACCATTTCCGATTCGATTTTTCTAATGATTTCGCAAACTATTTTTTCATTGATAACAACTGAACCAATTTCTTCTATTTCAATAATTTGTTTTTCTTTCTTTTCTTTATTTATAAAACAACGAATAGATATATCGCTATCGCTACCTATCAATTCAAGTCCATCATCAGATAATGTAAATTTAATACCTGTTAAAGCTAATAGTGGTGTTTTATTATTAACAGCTTTAGATACTTTATTTAAGGCGTTTAAAAGTTCAACTCGATTAATCTTTAATTTCATTATTTTATCCCCTTATATTTATTTTTCTTTTTTTTATTTATTTATTTAAAAAAATAATAATTATAACGAATGTTGATTTGTTGATAAGTATATTTTTTTAATGTCTATATATATATTATAACATATATATATAAATTTTCCAATATTTGTTAAAATTCGTGTGATTAATTTGTTAGTGATTGTTGAAGTTTGTTGATAACTAATTTATATGCGTTATCTTCGTTTATCTTCTTTTCAATTTTCATACAAGCATTCATGATTGTTGAATGATCGCGATTTCCAAATAAAGCTCCAACTTCATCAAAAGTGATATTCAACATTTTTTTACAAAGATAAATGGCGATAAACCTTGGAATAGTAAGCGTTGAAACTCTTGAAGATCCCACGAGTTGCTCTATTGTAATATTATAATAATCACAAACAGCTTCTTTTATTTTATCAGCGTTTAATTCGATATTATCTTTTTTGCAAGGCGTAATATTTCTTAACGCTTCCATAGCGATAGGAAGAGTTATTAAATCGACACGATTGATTGTGGTTACATAAAAGAATAGACGAGTTAAAGCTCCTTCTAATTGCCTTACATCAGTAGAATAATTTTGAGCAATATATGTTAAGACATCATCATCAACATTATTGATATCGAAGTATTTAGCGCTAATTTTTCTTTTTAAAATGTTTTTTGCAGTATCGTATTCAGGGGCATTCATTCCTACGATAAGTCCTGAAGAAAAACGAGAAACAAGACGCACTTCAAGACCTCTTAAATCAGCAGGACGACGATCTGAGGTTAAAACAATTTGCTTCTTTTCATTAAATAGATTATTGAATATTTGAAAGAATACCTCTCCTGTTTTATCTTTTCCCGCTAAAAATTGTACATCATCTAATAATAATATATCGATGCTTCTAAATTTAGTTTTCATAGCTTCGATATTTTTATTTTGATTAGATTTCATAAATTCATCGATAAAATCATTAGCTGTAGTATAATAAACATTCATAGTTCTATTTTGATTAGCTTTACAATAATTACCAATAGCGTGTAATAAATGTGTTTTTCCAATGCCAGCACGACCATAAATAAATAAAGGATTATAAAATTTACCAGGATTTAAAGCAACAGCCATAGAAGCTTGATAGCATTCGCTATTACAAGGACCAACAACAAAATTATCGAAAGAAAAATCCGGATTTAAATTGGATGACATTTTGATAAAATCTTTTTCTATATCTTTTTTTTCTTCAACAACTTTTTTTTCAAATTCCGATTTTTCTTTAACTATTATTTCAAAATTAGTATTTGTTATTTCTTTTAATGAATCGTTGATTTTATTTAAAAACATATCGGATGAAATAACTTCTTTTACAAATCTTGAAGGAGCTTCTAAAATAAAATTAGAATCAACAATATCTTTTGGAATTAAAGGAAGAAAAAAAGTATTGAAAGCATTAACATCTAATGTCGCTTTCATTTTTTCAAGAAGTTCATTCCAAATTTTACTCATTGTGTCACTTTCAATTTGATACATAAAACTCACCCACTTATTTGTTTGTAAATGTATTTTAATCTTTAATGTGGACAAATAGCAAGAACTATTTAAAAAAAGTTAACAAAACAATACTTATCCACAAAAAGTGGACAAAAGTGGATAAGTTAAATTATTTTTTTATTTGTGGATAAGTGGATAACTTTTTTAATAATATATAAATATATTAATTGACTTAATAGAAAAAAAGATATATAATTTAAGAGCGTAATGTTAAGTGGAGGTTATAAAAATGAAAAGAACATATCAACCAAGTAAAAGAAAACATCAAAATGTTTGTGGGTTCCGTGCTCGTATGGCAACTCCAAATGGGAGAAAAGTCCTTGCTAGAAGAAGAAGCAAAGGAAGAAAAGTTTTATCAGCTTAATTTGGCTAGCCACTAGACAAAATGTTTAGTGGCTTTTTTCAATGTGTAGAAATGAAAAAGAAATATAGTTTAAAAAGAAATGAAGAAATAGCACAAATAGTACACAAACATCGTTTAAAAAGTGATGATTGCTTTACAATTTATTATCAAAACAACGAGAAGAATCAGCATAGTAGGGTTTGTATATCTGTTAGTAAAAAGAATGGAAATGCAGTAATTAGAAATAAAATTAAAAGACAAGTTAGAGAAATGATAACAGATATATTTGATTTAGATTTAAAATTAGATTACGTTATCGTAGTCAAAAACAAATACTTAGAAAATAATTTTTCAACCAATAAAGAAAAATTAAATAAATTATACTTAAGAATAACTTGCAATAAAGGAGCAAATCAATGAGAAAAAAAATAAAAAGAATTATATTACCTATTTTGTTTTCATTTGCATTTTTATCAGTTTTAACATCATGTGGTAATGAAAGCAAATATTTAGATGGTGATGCATGTGGACAAGCAAGTGTTGAAGGAACTAATGCTTTTTCACAAATGAGAAGAGTTTATTGTGAACAATTTGTTTATGAATACAATTTAACTTTGGTAGCGCAAGATAAGGAATTTGCCGCATACGCTGATGTATATTCACAAAAGTTTTTAATTCAAGATGATCACCTTCAATTAATCGAAGTAGGAAATGATGATTATATAAAAGCTCATTACATCTTTACATACTATGAAGGAACAAATAAAAATTTAGTAGAAAATTATGTAAATGATAATGTAGTTGAACCTGCAAATTATTTAAAACTTGTAGGATTTTGTGCAAATGGCACAAGAGATGATATTTTAGAAGGTAATGAAGAACAATACGGATATTTTAACAAGATAAACAATTTAGATTACGATAAAGATGGAATAGATATTAATAAAGATAATAAAATTGATATTGTTTCAGTTAAAGATAGAATGACTGCTCATTCTAAAGCGTGCATCGTTTTCACTGATAACTTTATAGATCCTGCAACAGGCGTAGCGATCGAAAAAACAACATATAAAGCAGCTTGGGATCAAGGTTTCTTATTTGGATTATTCGTATATCCAATGGCTTGGTTAATCGATTTATTTGTAGTGTGGTTTGGTTCGACAGGTTGGAGCCAAGTGTTTGCTATTATCGTTGTAACTATTATCTTAAAAGCATTAATTGCCTTATTAACTTTTAAATCGCAAGCAAGTACACAAAAAATGCAAGATATTCAACCAGAATTATTAGAAATTCAAAGTAAATATGGTCCTACACCAACTGCTGAAGAAAAACAAAGAATGTCTATGGAAATGATGGCACTATATCAAAAATATGGTGTAAAACCATTTGCTCCATTTATGTCTTTATTAATTACTTTCCCAGTATTTATTGCAATGTATCGTGCTGTTATGTACCTTGGTATATTAAGAACTGGTAATATCGGTGGTGTTATTTTAGGAAATGTCTTAAGTTCATATATTATTGGCGGAAACTTTAAAGTTACTGCACTAATTATCTTTATATTGATGGCAGCTTCACAAATTTTAACGATGAAATTACCACAATTATTAAATAGAAAAAGAATGAGTGCGGAAGCAAAACGTCAACAAAAACAAACTAATATGATGAGTACAATATTTATGGTTATGATATTAGTCATGGGCTTTACAATGCCAGTTACAATGTCGGTTTATTGGATTGCTTCTGCTGTAGTTAGCGCGATTCAATCAATACTAATGCACAAATTAAATAACGCTAGTAAAAATGGTAGATATAAAGTGAAAAAAGCACAAAGTGAATCAATTAAGATTCCTCAAGGATATAGAAAATAAGGAGAGAATATGAAAAAATTTATTGGAAAGACTCAAGAAGAGGCATTGAATAATGCAGCAGCAGAATTAAATGTACCAGTTGAAAACATTTATGTTGATTCTGTGGTAGAAAATAAAGGGTTATTTGGCAGAATTAAAAATGTCGAAGTAACGTGCTATACTGATGCTATGGTAATAGAATTTGTTTTAGATTATCTTCGTAGTGTTATAGAAAAAATGGGAATTAAAGTTGATATGGTTCCAAGTTTTACAGATGGTTTGATTCGTGTTAAATTATCAACAGACCACAATTCTATATTAATTGGAAAAGATGGTGAAACTTTACAAGCGTTAAATGAAATTTGTCGTTGTGCTGCTAATGCAACATTTAAGAAAAGAATTAGAATATTGCTTGATGTAAATGAATATAAACACGACAAATACTCTAAATTAGTTTCTATAGCTAAAAGAGAAGCTATCAAAGTATCAAAGACAAAAATAACTGCAGAATTATCACCTATGAGTGCTGATGAAAGAAGAGTTGTTCATAATGCTTTAATTTCATTTAAACATGTTAAGACAATTTCTGTTGGTGAAGGAAAAGATAGACACGTCACTATTCAATATGTAGATTAATCTCTTAGTAATACTAAGAGATTTTTAAATATAAAGGAAAACAATTCAATTTAAGGGGTACAGTATGAATTTTATTAGAAATTTCAAATTATACATAAAAAGTAAATCAACAATAATGGCTCTTTGTTGTTTGTTTTTCTTTTTTATAACATACATCTTATCATTTGTTCCTTCATTATATGAAAGGAAAGGAATCTATGATGAATTTAAACAATACGATGTTGATATGATAACTACAAATAACAACAATGTAGTTTACGTAACTTGCAAAAACAAACTATTTTATAGTCAAAATAAACTTCATAAAAGCACACTAAATGATTTTGTAGGAATAAAAGATTATTCAAATCAATATGGACAAATGAAACCTAAAATTTATAACTTTATTCAAATAAATTATGAATTTTCAAGTGATATAATTGATGTACAAGCAATATCAGATAATGCTCTTGGAGAAAAAGGTGAAACATATATTTTAACTAGTAATAATGATTTATATATGATATCAAGTAGAAATAGTAACGTTGAATTAATAATGAAAGATGTCAAAAAAATGCAAGTGTATAACGATTATAAAAACAACAAATACATATATATGATCTATCAAAATAACAATGATTTATCAATGTGCTACATCGATAATAATATATTATATAAACATAACATTTTAAACGATAATATCGATGATTTTTATTATATATCTAAAAGTGAACAAGAATATAAATTTATCGTAGTAAAAAACAAAAAAATATATGAAATATCAACCGTTTTAAATAATGATAATTATCAAAATAACCAAACATATTCATATCCAATTTATGAAAATAAAAACACATCGACAAACAATTGGCGTGATATAATGCAAAGTGTTGATAAAATAGTTAGAAATTATGAAACATTTTTCATTTTATATAATGGAGAAGTTAGTAAAATGGAATATAATGGAGAATACATTGTTGAAAAAATAAGCTGCAAAGAAAATGTTTTGGATATATATACTTCAGGCATAGATGCCTGTATCGCTCTTTCAAAAAACAATTCATATTATTATGGCAAAATTAAAGGATATGATGAATCGTATAATAGCTTTAATCAAATAAATATTACTTCTGGAAAAGTATATGGTAGTAAAAATGCTTTGTTTTTATATGATAATAATAAAATCTATCTTTATAATACCAATACTTCATCTTTTGAAGCAATGTATATAAACTATATAATATATTATGGAGTTAGATATTTATCTTTATTTATTGACGTGATGATAATTATTTATTTAATATTATCTTTTTATGAAGCAAGTAAAAGATATAATCGCTATTTTAGTGTTAACAACGTTAATAAAGTGTGATATGATTTCTATATAAGGAAGGAATAGAAAAATGAATAAAGTAATGAAAGTTGGTATTATTGGTTGTGGTAATATTGCTAATGCTCATATGGTAGGATATAAAAATAATCCTAATATAAAAGTTGTTGCTTGTTGTGATATAAATTATGATAGGGCAAAAGCATTTGCAAAAACATATCAAATTGACTCTTTTTATAATAGCGTTGACGAAATGCTTGAAAAAGCTAAAGATATTGATTCTGTCAGTGTTTGTACATGGAACAATGGTCATTTTGAATGCACGATGAAAGCATTAAAGGCTCATAAAAATGTTTTGTGTGAAAAACCTATGGCAATGAATTCCTCTCAAGCAAAACAAATGCAAGAAGAGGCAATAAAACAAGGAGTTGTTTTACAAGTTGGCTTCGTTAAACGTTTTTCTAAAACAACAGAAATTTTTAAAGATTTTAAAGAAAGCGAAATAGGAAATATTTATTTGACAAAAGCGATATATACAAGACGTGTTGGTAATCCTGGTGGCTGGTTTTCAAATAAAGAATTATCAGGAGGAGGACCATTAATCGATTTAGGTGTTCATGTTATCGACTTATCAAGATATTTGATGGGAATGGCAAAACCAGTATCGGTTTATGGGGCAACATTTAATAAAATTGGAGATAAACAAAACATTAAAGGAATATTTCATTATCATCCAGTTGATTTTGATGCAAACAACAATATTTGTGATGTAGAAGATAGTGTTATTGCTTTAATTCGTTTCGATAATGGTAGTGTTTTACATGTTGAAGCTTCGTTTTCTTTAGATTTAAAAGAAAGCATAACAACTCTTCAAGTCTTTGGAGATAAAGGTGGAGCTGTTATTGAACCACAACTTGAAATCTATAAAGATATCAA
>JALEMY010000159.1 GCA_022767485.1 Erysipelotrichaceae bacterium | reverse complement strand
GAACACATTATCAATTTGTTAGAAATGGTTATTTTTGCACTGATAAATTATCAAGTGATAAAGAATTGATATTTAATCGAACTTGTAGTTTAAAATCATCTTTTACAAATAATCAATAAAATATTATATTTTGATAGTTAGTATTTATTAAATTGTATGAAGTGTAGGTTTTTCCTACACTTTTTATATAAATATCAACTATAATTAATAATCTTTAAAAGATAAAAAAGACTAGATTTGAAATTATTTAATCAACTTTCTAGTCTTTTTTTCTATTTTATATGATTCGTAATTATTTCTTTTTATTTTTATGAAAATATTCTTTTGGTGTTACATTGAAATATTTTTTAAATGTTCGATAAAATGTTCTCATAGAGACAAAGCCAGATGTGAATGCGGCATCAGATACTGACATATGTTCATCTTTTACGCAATTGATACTATGACGACATCTTACAAGATTTAAATAATCATTTAAGTTACATCTAAAGCATTTATTAAATATGTGAGAGAAATAATATTTCGAATAACCGAAATGATTAGCGATACTATCAAGAGTGATCGATGATTTATAGTTTTCTTCAATGTATAGTAAAATATTTTTAACTAAATCATAATTTGTTTTATCACTATTAGCTACAACATTATTATCGATAATAGTTCCAAGTAGCAAAGAAACATTACCAACTAAAATTAATTCATTTGCTTTTAATGAGTTTACCACATTGATCATTTTCTCATAAATTCTTTGGGCAAAAGCTTCATCAGTAATAAAATGATTTTTAATGGATTTACTTGCCATAAAAGTTGTATATCTTTTCAAATAACTAACAGGAATGATTAAACAACGACTTATTGCATTTTCTTCATGAATGTATTGGTGGTTATCAAAAGAATCAACAATAGCAACTTGTCCTTTTGTTAACACTTTAGTATCATCGTTAATTGTAACAGTGACATTGCCCTCTTCTATATATAATAATTCCAATTGATGATGAAAGTGTAAAATCGCATTATTAATGCCTACTTCATGATGAATATTTGCAGAATAATCACGAATAACTTCATAAAATATTTCAGCCATATTACCATCTCCTTACGCTATTAAATCCTATCTTAGCAAAAAAAC
>JALEMY010000133.1 GCA_022767485.1 Erysipelotrichaceae bacterium | reverse complement strand
AGCATTATGCATGATTGAAAAACCCTATAATAAGGTGATTTATTTTTTGCAAAATATTCCATAGAATCACACTCCTATAAAAAAATATTTTATCATAGTTTACTTAATTTTTCTATTAGTATTAAAAAAAAATGATATCGACATCGATATCATTAATCTTTAATAATATTAAGTTTAGCTTTAACAATTTTAATCATATAGTCTATTTGTTCATTAATACGATTGTTTGCTTCATTATTAGCATAGACTTTATTTTTCATTATTTCTAGTTGATCTAATAAATTTTCACAAGTAGTTATACTATCTTCTTTTGCTAAAGAAAGCAAGACTGTAACATCATTATTTAATAATTCTTTTTGAGCTAATGTTTGATTATCAAATGCTAAATAAATATTATCACAGCGTGTAAGAAGTAAATCACAAGAAGCTTTTATAGTTTTATTTAACGAATCGTAAGGGGAAATTGAATCAATCCAGTTTGTATAAGAAACTAAATCCCAACCATCCTTTTTAGCATCTTGAGTATGACTTCCAAATATTCCATAGCCCATAGAGTTTGCATTTGTTAAAGCTCCTTTTAATGTTTTTGGATAATATTCGGCAATTAAATTTGCATAGGATGGGTCGATACCGGTAACTAATAAAGAAGTATTATTAGTGGCACTTACTAAATCTTCAAAATAATGATTAATCCAATATTCATCAAAATAATAATCCATTAAATATAAGGCATCGACAAGGTTTTCTTTAGCCCATGTTCCAAAGTCTTGACATTTCCAAGTTTTGACATATTTATAATTGTCGGCAACAGCACAAGTTAATGGCACATCATAGTTTTTGCAAACATTTTTAATATTTGCTACAGTTGATGTGATTAGTTCTTGTTGGTATTTGTTAAAAGATGAAAAGAAAGCTGTATCTGTTTTTAATTTATTTTTTAATTCATCTAGTGTTTCACATTTAAATGCTGAATTTGTTGTGTATTTATTAAAGCCATCAAGAGCGCTACTTGTAACTCCCATTATAGTATTTACATAACTATTATCAGCTCCATAACGAATATAATCAAGGTGAATACCATCAAGATCAGGGTTTGAAATTAAAATATCATCGATAGTTTCCTTAATTCTTTGTTGAACTTGACTGTTTGCAGGATCTAGCATTTTTACTAATCCTTGAGATGTTAAAACGCTATCTTTTCCTTCAATTGATAAAGCAAAAGCATCTTTTAATTCCGTAAAATTATTTTCTATACCATTAGTAAATGGTGTAAAACAAGCCTGAACCATTATATTTCTTTTATGTGCTTCATTAGTTATTGCTTTTAAAAAATCACTTCCATATTCATCGTAATTTTTTGAAGCACAAGTTTTATTTTGACTGTATATTTTTGAATTGTTATAATAGACAGTTCCTTTTTCCATAGCATTGACGATTATTTCGTTAAAACCAGCATTTTTAATGATATCTAAATGTTTTTTAATTGTATCAAGATTATAATCATAATTTGTAAAATCAACTATATACCAGCATGTTTTAACCATTACGGCTTCATTTCTATTTGTTGCAGATAAGATATTAAAATACTCTTGATTTACTTTTCCTAAAAGGGTATGTAAATAATATCTCATTGTAGGATTGTTATTTATTTTAGAAATGCTATCAATCTTTTCTTTTAATGTTCCCATTCGTTTATTTATTTCGTATAATTCGTCGATATTATAAGAATAATTATATGTAAATAAATCATCGAGAACTTCTTGTAAATAATCATTTGTGATCTTATAAAAAGAATTTAGTCTTTGTGAAATAGAAGATAAGATCGTTAATGAATTATTATTAATTAAAATACGACTACCTCTAGTAAAGACATTATCTAATAATAGATTTACATCTTCTGCTTTACTACCATTAGCACTTTTAAGAATCAATTTATATCCATTATCTTTCACATTTATATGTGAACCTGATTCGATGATGACATTATTACTATTTACTAATACTTCAAAACACCAAGCACTATCTGAAGTACTAGAGGTACTTTTAGTTATTTCAAATGATAAAGTGCTTCCATTTTCAAAAGTATAATTGTTGACGCTATTTAAAGAAAAATTAAATGATTTATCAAATAAAGCACTATTTTCTTCAACATAGATTTTATCTTTTAAGGAAAAACGAACGTCATTTATAATTGAGCAATTTTCATTTTCAGATTTTAAAGTTGCAGCAAGTACAAAGCCATTAAAAACATTTGTGTATGCTCTTCCTTTGCTTAAAAGATTGCGAAATTTATCGACAATAAATGCTTGTTTTTCATCATCATAGTAACAATTTAACAAAGAAATTTTATCCCATGATGTTGGAGTTACTTTGTTTAAATAATTACTATCATATAATGTGACACCACTAGAACTATAAGTTGGTGTATTGACATTACTAACTGCAATTCTATTTCCTTTTTCATTATATAAACCAAGTTCATATAAAGGGATACTACCTTTTGTAAAATTAATTAAATCACCAATTTGATATGTAGTTGAACAAGATTTTGGAATTGATAAAACAGCTTGATTAAATGGGATAAATGTACTTGAAGTATTAGAAATGTCTTCAACATACCATTGATCTTCATCACGATTTAAAACATATTCTATACAATCTTCGCTTCTTTCATATGTATATCTTGAATACCATGAGGATGTATATAAGATATTAACACCCTTAATGATTTGATTATCTGGGTATAAAATAGCTGCACTTCCATCATAATAAATCGATGAATATGGATTAGTAACTAGGTTAGTTAATCCTTGTATAGATAAACTAGATTTTGGTAGTTCATATAAGTTTTTACTTTCAACTTTTATTGGTGATAGATTTTCATTATCTTCTAAAATATAGTCAAAACTAGGTGAATTTTCATTGTCTTCGCTTGTTATACTTTCATCACTTGATAAAGCTTCTTCACTTTTAGATACATCTTCACTAAAACTATCTTGATTGTTTTGACATGAAGACATTAAAAATATGATTATTAATGGCAATATTTTTCTTTTCATAAATTGCTCCTCCAATATTAACATAGCAAAAATAGAAAATAAAATAAAGAAAAAAATGCTACTTGCAAAACAAATAGCACTTATATAGTTAAATCACCTATTTTTATTAGTTTTAATTTTCTAAATAATAAGTCAAGTAAGTAAACTAAAACTAATGGCGCTAATATTTCAAATAATACAATTATTAAATATGTTGATAATTGATTTCCCATAGAGGTGATGGTTCCAATTTGCCCTACTAAACCAGCAGTTCCCATTCCAGCAGAAGACCCCATACATTTTAAATGAACCACACAAGTAGCAATTGGCCCTAAAATTGCTGAAGCTATAATTGTAGGTAGCCAAATAAGTGGATTTTTTAAGATGTTTTTAAATTCAAGCATGCTGGTGCCAATTCCAATTGATAAGATTACGCCAATTTTATTATCCTTTCTTGCTTGAATTGCAAATCCGACCATTTGACAACAACAACCAATACATGCAGCACCTGATGCAATTTGTAAGCCTTCACCTTCGCCGGTAAAGACAATAGCAGCAATTGCAGCACTTGAAATTGGTGCAGTTAACGCCATACCCATAAGAGTTGCAATTAAAATACCCATTAAGAAAGGTTGATAAGTTGTTGCTATATTGATGATATATTGTAAACCATATGTTACATATATGATTGGATTACGAATAATAATTGTAAGTATAATAGATAAAACTACACCAAATAAAGGAATGATGATAATATCAACAGGAGTTTTCTTTTTTAATAAGAGCATAGTTAATAATGCGATAATAATTGTAACAAAATATATTGTTAATGGATCTCCGATTTTAAAAGCATCATTTGAAAATACACCATTTGTCTGGTTAAATGATTTTGAGAGAAAAGCTGCAAGTTCACCTCCTGTTGCAAGCATGATTGTTTTTAAAGAATCAAATTTTAATGATAAAGCTATGCCAATTCCAATACCAGCACCAGTTAGCGATTGTAAACAACTAGCACAAGAAAATAAAACTTTATATATTTCACCATCACTTGGAAAACATTTTGCGATTGTTGAAAGTATTGTTCCTATAATTAAAGTTGCAAATAAACCATAAGCCATACCATTTAATGTCTTAATAAAAAAATCTAGCAATATTTTTCTTTTACTCATTTTTTACACCTCATTTTTTCTTTTTGTATTATAATGCTTTTTTTTAAATATGTTAATAGTTATAATATAGAAAAGAAAAAAGGTGATAATGATGGAAAACGAATTTTTAGATATCAATCAAGCACTTATAAAACTAAAAAATAAAAAAATAGTATTTTGCTATGTAAATAATATTAAAGTGTTTTTTGTTAAAAAGAAAACAAATATATATGTTATAAATAATGGCTCTTCTTTTTATTTAAAAGATAATGATTTTTTAGAAATATATAAAAACAATAAATTTATGGAATATGATGATGAAATAAGCGAATATGATTTTTCTCGTGATGATGAATATTATGGATGGAAACATAAGTAAATCATCATTTAAAATTTGATGAATAATGACATTTTTATAATTAATATAAAATAAAAAAACAAAGTGTGTAAATTTTAAAATGATTTACACACTTTTATTATAATTAAACTATTTATAAGTTTTTAATGTTATCTTCCTTAAAGAACTCTTTTATTTTATTTTCATTACCAACTGTTACGACACTGCAATTATCGATCATTTTTTCAAAAAGAGAAGCAAAAGATACAATATCATTACATTTTGTATTTAATATTTCCTTTTTAAGTTTAATCTTATCTTGTTTTGTGTAACCTTTTAAGTAATTTAAGTCCCAAACATTTATAGTTGATGGAATTGATAAAGGAGAATCAAAACCACTCATTGCTCCAATGATATATGTTTTGAATTCATCTTTAGAAACCTTAAAGTTTTTAAGGTAATTTACTACATTTTTTAATACTTCATAAGAGTTTTTAACATTTGGGTCACGATAAGTACCAAAAGCAATATTACCAGCACTTGAAATGTTTAATGTACAACCATAAGCTCCGCCTTTAACACGTATTTCCGACCATAGATAATCATAGGAAATAATATGAGATAAAACGAATAACTTACCGCTATATTTTTCATTTAATGTTGCTAATGAACTAGCCATTGCATTATACGATACACCACTTGGAATAATTAAGGCATGGTTTTTATCTTCATTTAATGTTACTTTAAGCACTTTATCATATTGCTTTCTTGGTAATGAAAAATGTCTCATTTCATTTTTTAAACAATCTATTGTTTGCATATCACCAGAAATAGAAATAACAACATTTTTCTTATTAAATAATGCTCGTGATATATTTTTGATTTTATCTATTGTTTTCTTATGGTTATAATTAGTTATTAATTCATTAAAGAAAGCATATAAGGACTCACTAGCTAAAGCTTTATTAGAAAAAGCAGAATTTTTATTAAAGGAACTAAGGGCATAAGTCATAGCGATATTCATACCATTTGAAATCATTTGTTGCTTTAATGAATTAGCAGTTTGTTTACATATTTGAAGCACTTCTTTTTTATTAAACTTGCTATGAAGCAATACTTCGTCGATAAATTTAAATATATAAGAAACATTTTCGATTAAGGCACTTGCAGATACTTTAAAATATGTATAAAATTCATCGCTAGTTTTAGAAGATAATACTTCAGAAAAAGATAAATCTCCTAAGTAAGTATTAATCTTCTTATTTAATTCAATAACAGAATAGTTTTTAGTTTTAACATTCAATAATAAATTCTTTAATAAATATACATATGGAAGATCATCAAATGCTACAGTAGATAAGTCAAAGTACATTCTTAAATAAGCAATCTTATTGCTATTTACATTATGAATTATAGTTTTGTAGCCATTAACACTGCTTTTTTTACTACTTAAATAATTAATGGAAGAAGGAATATCTTTAATCGATAAGCTTGGAAGTGTTTTAAGTTCTTTTTTACTATCCACATGATTTTGATATTCAAGTAAGCGCTTTGTTTCATTTACAAGGCTTGCTTTTTCTTTTTTGCTTAATGTTTCCTTCAAGTTAAGCATCTTGTTTTCCATTTCTTTTTGACTTTCAGCAAGTAATGTCTTAGAAGGTTTTAAGACAACTTCAACACAATGGTTAGTGTTTAAAATATATTTTTCTAAAATCTTTTCAAAGTAACCATTATTTAATTCCTTACGGAATTTTTCGTAATATTTGCTAAAAGATAAATGAGAAGTCATATCACCATGATAATTAAAACTACCCATCATGGTCATAGCAAATAAAATACCTTTTGGTGCGCCACCAGTATCTAGTTCTTTATCTTTAAATTCTAATCTATTGATTACAGAAAGTAATAATTCTTTATCGATACCATTATTAACTAACTCGCGCACTTTATCTTCAAATACTTTTTTAAAGGCTTCTTTTTTATCTGGATTAGTTTTTTGTAAGAATATTTGTAAAGAAGGGACAATATTATCATCATTAATAGAAGATTCAACATCTTGTCCAAGGTTAGCATCTAATAAAGCTTTTTTAATTGGAGAGTCGTTATTTTCAAGTAAAGCATTGCATAAAATGCTCATAGCTAAATTATCTTCATAATCATTATATTTAGCTAAACCATAACATAAACTAATATATGTGTTATCTGTGATTTGCTCATCATTTCCTATGCCATATTCTTCTTCATAATCTAAATTTATAAATGGTGTTTGTGGTACAATTATAATTTCTTGCTCACTTTTTTCAAATTTTGAAAAATATTGGTCATCCAAAAATTTTAATTTTTCTTCTATGTCTAATTTACCATAAAATAAAGTCATAGAATTTTGAGGAGTATAGTGTTTATAATAAAAATCTTTATATGCTTGGTAAGTTAGGGTCGTTATTACTTTTGGATCTCCTCCAGAATTAAAACGATAAAAAGTATCTTTATACATCGCTTTTAATGTGGCTTGTGTCAAGATATTATCAACGCTAGACATCGAGCCTTTCATTTCATTATATACAACACCTTTATATGATGGGGCGTCATCTTCATTTAAAAGTTCAAGATGCCATCCTTCTTGTAAGAAAGGACGCTCATCTATCATCGACATTGGTGCAAATACAGCGTCAAGATAAATCTCTAAGATATTTTGAAAATCCTTTGGTGTTTGTGAAGCAAAAGGATACATTGTCCAATCATAGGCAGTAAAAGCATTTAAAAATGTTGCTAGTGATCCTTTCATTAAGTTTACAAAAGGTTCTTTTAATGGGAACTTTTTAGAACCGCAAAGCAAACTATGTTCGATGATATGACAAACTCCAGAACTATCTTCAGGAAGTGTTTTAAAACCTATAGCAAAACAACAGTTAGTATCATCACAATCAAGGTGATAGACATTACCACCAGATTTTATATGATAAAATTCGTAAAGAGTAGCATTGATGTCATCAATTTGTTTTATTGAAACAAGTTTAAATCCATATTTTATTTCGTTAATATTCATATTTAGTCTCCTTTGTTATTTATTTTACCACAAGTAGTTATTTATATCATTAAATTTTTTTTTTATTAAATATTTTATATTTAAAAGCTTATTTGACATCATAGTTTATTAATGATAATATTTTTATGTTAAAAAAAGGAGATTGCTTATGAAGAAACTATTGATTGTTGTTGACTTTCAAAATGACTTTATTGATGGTAGCTTAGGATTTATAGATGCTAGAAAACTTATCGATAAAATACACGATAAAATCGTTTTATATTTAGATAATGGTGATGATGTTATTTTCACATTAGATACGCATGATGAAAACTATGAGAAGTCAAAAGAGGGTGAAAAGTTACCAATAAGGCATTGTATTAAAAATACTGATGGTTGGAAAGTAAATGATAAATGCAATTTTTTATCTTCAGCAAAAATGGTTTTTGAAAAGGAGACATTTCCTTCTTATAAACTTGCAAGTTATTTAAAAGATCATCCATATGATGATGTTTTATTATGTGGACTTGTTTCAAATATTTGTGTTATAAGCAACGCCATAATGGTTAAATCTGTTTTAGCAAATGCTAACATTTATATAGATGCTTCATTGACTTCAAGCAATGACTTAGTTTTACAAGAAAAATGTTTTGATGTTTTAGAAGGATTACATATCGATGTAATTAATAGACAATAAAAAAGGAGAAAAAAATGGCTAAAAATTGTTTGGTTGGGCAATCTGGTGGACCTACATGCGTGATCAACGCCTCCTTACTTGGAGTGATAAAAGAAGCTAGAAAACATGCTGAAATTGGTAAAATTTTTGGTTGTAAAAATGGTATAAGTGGCGTTATACATGAGCAATTTATCGATTTGTCAAAATATGATGATAAAAAGTTAGAATTACTAAAACAAACACCAAGCGCGATTTTAGGTAGTGTTCGTTTTTGTTTAAATAAAATAGAGGATTATGAAAAAATACTTGAAGTATTTAAAAAGTATGAGATTGGCTATTTTCTTTATATTGGTGGCAACGATTCTATGGATGTCGTAAATAAATTATCGATATATTTTAAAGAAATGAATTATAATTGTTGTGTAATAGGAATTCCAAAAACGATAGATAATGATTTATTATTTACCGATCATACACCAGGATATGGTAGCGCTATTAGATTTATCGCTAATAGTGTTTGTCAAATTTATGAAGATACCTCATGTTATCAAAATGGTAGAGTTACGGTAGTTGAAATAATGGGAAGAGATACAGGTTGGCTTACTGCTGCTAGTAAACTTGCTAGTTTAGTATCAAAAGGACCAGATTTGATTTATCTTCCTGAATGCGCTTTTAATTTAGATGATTTTATCAATAAAATCGAAGATATTTATCAAAAAAAGAAAAAAGTATTGGTATGTGTTTCTGAAGGAATAAGGGATGATAGTGGAAAATTCTTAGTTGAAAAATTTGCTTATAATCAAGATAATGATGTGTTTGGTCATATGCAACTTGGTGGCGTTAGTAGTGTATTAACGCATATTATAAAAGAAAGATTGAATATTCCAGTTCGTGCAATTGAGTTAAATTTACTTCAAAGATGCTTTGCTATTACGTCTTCAAAAATAGATGTTGATGAAGCAATAAGATGCGGGTCATATGGCTTAAGACAAGCGCTTTTTGGTCAAAGTGGCAAAATGGTTGTAATTAAAAGAAGTAAAAAAGAAAAATATCATATTATGTATAGATTAGTTGATGTTAATAAAATAGCTAATCAAACGAAATATTTTCCAAAAGAATGGATAATAAACGATAGTGATATTTCTTCTTGTTATATTTCCTATGCATTACCACTTATGAATCAAGAAATAAAAGTCGTTTATGAAAATGGCTTGATAAAATTTTTCAAATTATAATATATTTTTCTAATTAGATAAATAAAATATAAAAAAGAAAAGGACTTTTAAGATGAATGTATCATCTAAATTCAAGTCCTTTTTAAATGCATTTTATGTTCAACTTATATGAAAAGATGATTTAATTAGTTGACATAATTTTTTCAGAGTTAAATAGTTTAGTTAATAAATAAACACCTAATGCAATATATAAAACGTTTGAAACTACAGTGATTATAAAAGCTATAAGATTCATCTTTAACGCTACTATAGCGCTCATACATTGAATGATATTATATATAGGAATGATATATGTTATTAGATTTGTTGAAACATTTCCCATATTTATTAGTGATGATATGCCAAGAAGAGTAATAAATACCATTAAAAATGAAGACCATTGAGAAGCTTCTTTAACGTTTTTAGCAAGTGTAGAAATGATTGATAGTAAAGTTGTGAATAAAAGAAGTGTTAGGATAATAATAACAAATAGTTGAATATAAACACCAATTCCATACATTGATAATGTTATATCAGTAGCACCACCCATTAGTTTTGGTAGCGATAAGATTAATCCTAAAAAAGAACTTAAAGCGGAGACTAAAGAAGTGATAGATAAAGCGATAATTTTCCCTAGTGCAATATAACTTCTTTTTGTTGGAGTAACTAAAAGCGTTGATAATGTACCTCTTTCTTTTTCACCAGCAATCGATTCTGTAGAAATAGAAACACATCCTGTGAACAAGAAGATCAATAATAGATATGGTAATAGCATTGTTATAATCTTAGTAGAAAAATCTTCATTTGTTGCTAAATCATATTTTTCATTTGCATCAGAATTAATTAAATATGAATATGTTATCGTTGTTCCAAGTTGTAATAACGCTGATGAATAATATGAAAATATAGCATTTGATTCCTCGATACTTGAATCGTAAAGTAAAGTGATTTTTGGTTGAAGATTATTAGCTACTTTTTCTTCAAAGTTTTCTTCAAATTCAATATACATAGTTATTTCGCCATTTTTGATTTTATCTTTTATTTCATCCATAGATAATTCTTGATCAAAATAGGTAATATTAAATTCTGATTCATCTAAAATAGTTTTATAGGTATTAGGAACATTTTTTTGGTATAAGACATATTGATAGTCTTCACTTGGTAAAAAAGCATCAGCCATAAAATTACCAAGTAGAGAATAAATAACAAAGATTAATACGCCTGGAAGAATTAAAGAAACCATCATTCTTCTATCTGTAAAAAAACGTTTTAATTCTTTTTTGATAATAGTTAATATTTTATTCATGATGATTACCTACCTTATGATATAGTTCGAAAAACTTATCTTCAAGAGACATTTCTTTTGTTAAGTTTGAAAGGCTATCTTCACAAATCATCTTTCCATCAAAAATGATGCCAACACGATCACAAATCTTTTCTACTAATGAGAAAATATGTGTAGAAATGATAATTGTTTTGCCTTCTTCTTTAAGATGAAGTAAAAAATCAGTTACAGTTTTAGCAGTAATTACGTCAAGGCCATTTGTAGGTTCATCAAAGATGATAAAGTCAGGGTCGTGAACTATAGATATTGCTAATGATACTTTTTGTTTCATACCTGTAGATAAATCGCCAATTTTAACTTCTTGAAAGTTATTGATACCAAATTTTTCAAAAAGTTCTTTTTTTCTTTTTATAGTTGTTTGTTCATCAACATCGTGAAGTTTTGCAAAATAGTCGAATAAATATGATGGGGTAAAGAAGTCTTCAAGTTTTAATTCACTTGTTAAAAAACCGATTGATTTTCTAATTTTTTCTGGTTCATTTTTTACGCTAATGTTTTTAACAAAAGCATCTCCCTCATCTGCCTTAATTAATGTTGAAATAATTCTTAATGTTGTTGTCTTTCCAGCACCATTTGGTCCTAATAGTCCATATACTTCTCCTTTATAGGCAACAAATGATAAACCATTTACGGCAACTTTTGTTTTTTCGTTAGTGTGTTGAAGCTTTTGTTGCTTTTTTGAAAGTGTAAAAGTCTTTTTTAAATTGTCAACACGTAATATTTCTTCCATATAATCCCTTCTTTCTTTGCTATTATGTCATATTTGCTTTAATTGTGCAACAATATGTGCTATATATAATTAAAGGAGAAAAAAACAAATGACAGATTTTAATAATATAATTAATTTAAGTGAAAATATTGTAACAAAATATCAAGGAAAAAAACTAATTTTAAAAGATTTATATATGTATGATGGGCCATTAACAATGCAACTTTTACCATATGGTGGTATACAGTCTTTGTTTAATTATCAAATTATTTTACATGTAAAAAATGGCTATATTGCCTCAAAAAAAGTCATTTATGATAATTGTGAAATGAATTCTAAAGAATTCATTTTAAAATATAATTTACAAATCAACGATGTTTTACCAAATTAGATTTTTAAATTCTTCTAAATATATATCAACGATATCATCAAAATAAATCATATCATTGTTCATCAATATGATTTTTTTATCTATTTCATCGATTTTTTTTATTTTTTCATCTATTATTTGATAGGATCCTTGCTTTTTATTAAAGTAGGTAATTTTCACTTTATCAATCGTATTTAAATTCTTAGAAATATACTTCATTTTTAAATTCAATTCATCTTTTAAATCAGTGCTGATAATCCTTTTTTTATCATTGATAATCGATGCATTATAAATTGCTTCTTCATAGCCATTTAAAGCAGAAAAAGGGGCAAATTGAAAAGCGCGCTTATCATTGCTCATCCATTTATGAGTCTTTGATTTTTCATATTTATAATTGATGATATCTTCATAACTCATCCTTTATGTCCTCCAACTTGTTTATTTCTTTCAATAGTTGTTGCCCCATCTTTTAAATCTAGTGCTTTAATAACGGCATTTTTGCCATATTTTTTTTTGATGTCTAAAATTGCTTTTTGTATTTTTTCTTCTTTTTTATTTTTAACTTTTTCTTTTTCTTTAATAGTTTCATTATCAAATAAACCTAATTGTTCATATGTATCACATGCATCATATTCATCTTTATTTATTATATTTATAGCTGTAATATTTACTCTTCTAACTAATAATTGTTTATTGATTTTTTCATCAAATATTTTTAAAGCTGCTTTTTGGATTAGTGGGGCAATATTACTTTTATTTGGAAGAAAAAGGCAACCATGAGCACATATTTCACTTTGACCGTTACTATAGCCTATATATAAACCTATTTGATCGGTCAATAATTGTTTATCAAACAATTCAAAAGCTAATGCTTCAGCCATTTCTTTAACAATTATTTTTGCTTTCTGATAAGAATAATCACTAGGTAAAACCTGTCCTAAAGATTTGCATCTATTGCTTGGAATATAATTTTTAATATCTTTCATGCTACAAGGCTCAATCCCCCAAGCATGATCGATCAATAATTCAGCATTTATTCCAAACTCCTTATAAAGTAAATCTTCGTTATAGTAATCTGTAACTTTTCCTAAAGAGCATTTTGCGATATCACCCATTGTATATAGATCATATTTTTCAAGTCTTTTCGCAATTCCTGGTCCTACTTTCCAAAAGTCGGTTAAAGGAGTATGATTCCAAAGATATTTACGATAAAGCATTTCATTTAAGTACGCAATTCTAACACCATCCGCATTTGCTTTTATGTGTTTTGCCACAATGTCCATTGCAATTTTGGCTAAATACAAATTAGTTCCAATTCCAGCAGTAGCCGTTATTTTTGTTTCTTTTAAAACTTCATTTATTACTTTTGATGTAAGTTCATAAGCTGTTAAAGAATAACTTTTTAAATATGGGGTTATATCGATAAAAACCTCATCAATAGAATAAACATGAATATCGTCTTTTGAAAAAAATCTCAAATATATTTCATAAATTTTTGCACTTACATCAATGTATCTTTTCATTCTTGGTGTAGCAATTATAAAATCGCAAGAAATATCATTGTGTTCTTTTAATTCATTATCATCATATGAACTAGTAATTAAGTCTTTTTTGCAACTTTTTTTTCTTTCTAGATTTATTTCCTTTATTTTTTGCTTTACTTCAAATAATCTAGGGCGACCTTTTATTCCTCTTTCTTTTAATGAAGGAGAGACAGCCAAGCATATTGTTTTATCAGTTCTTTGCTCATCTGCAACTACAAGGTTTGTAGTCAATGGATTTAAATTTCTATCAACGCATTCTACGGAAGCATAAAAAGATTTTAAGTCAATACAAATGTATGTCTTATTCACTTTTTTCACCCCCACAATAAATGTAATATAATTATACTTTTTTTAAAAAATTAAAAAAAGATTAATTTAATAAAACTAGAAAACATAATACATATTTAAAAAAACATGTTAATAAGTATAAAATGTTGAATTATTTTATAAAATTAATCAAACTATCCTATTGAGAATTATTAATTCAATTTTGTATTTAATAGTATGAAAGAATTTTTAGGAGTAGTAAACGTATGAAAGAAATCGCGATGTTTTTCTATAAGATAAATTCAAAATTAGAAAAGATAAAATTTTTAGCAGCAATAAAGCAAGGGTATACTATTTTAATGCCCATTTTTATTATTGGTGCATTTTCAATATTATTACAATATTTCCCTTTATTATTGGTAAAAGATTTTAATCTGTGTCACCAATTTTGTCACCAATTAATACATTTTCTCAATTTCAATATTAAAATCTAACACATTGCGAATCCCACCATTTGTTTTATTTTATTGTCAAGACCCAAGTCATAATAACAACTTTGATACACTGGTGGAGGATAAAAACTATTTTCCTAAAGACAACTCTAACTCTTCTAAATTTCCATTAAATAGTTTATCTATATTTTGCTCGATTGCTTCAATCGGATAATCCCACCATTTAAGGTTGAGTAGTTTTTCTATTGTTTTGTCATCAAAACGTTTTTTGATTACTCTGCATGGATTCCCAACAGCAATTGTATATGGCGGCATATCTGAACCAACGACAGAATTAGCTCCAATAACTGCGCCATCTCCAATATGGACTCCAGGTACTATTGTTACATTTTGGCCTATCCATACATCATTACCGATAACGGTATCTCCTTTGATTGGCATTTTATCTAAAGATGGTGTGAATTTTTGAAGATCTCTTGAAAAGATATTAAATGGATAAGTCGTTAATCCGTTCATAAAATGATTCGCACCATTCATGATAAATTCTACTCCCGCCCCTATTTGGCAAAACTTTCCAATTATCAATTTATCACCAATAAAATCATAATGATGTGTCACATGCTTTTCAAAAAGGTCGGCACCTTTTTTGTCGTCATAATATGAATAATCACCAACAACAATATT
>JALEMY010000067.1 GCA_022767485.1 Erysipelotrichaceae bacterium | reverse complement strand
ATTTTTTTGGAACGAACTTGCCCCGCTATCCAATTTTCGTATTGTTTATCATTTATAAAATTGCCTATTACGTCCTTTTTTGTAAACGTATCAGGGATAAATTTTGCCATTTACACATCCTCAAAACTAATTTTAACCATTTTAACATAAAACACTACAAAGTCAAGTGGTTTGTGTAGATTTGGTTAATATTTAGTAATACTATACCTAATTTGCTTGATTTCCGAAGAAAAAACAACGTTTTTCAAGCATTTTAGGTATAAAAATATAGGCTTTAACTGTTTTTGCACAAAACACTACATTAAATAAGTGTTTTGTGCTTGTTTGGTTAAAACAATATATAAACTAAAAGGTTTGCCATTCGTCAATTAATTTAGGTGTAAGTGCTTTTAATATTACTTTTGGATTACTTTCAGCAAATTGAATATCAATCTTAGAATTAAGAGAAAAAGTACTATTAGAAAATAATTTAGATGTTGTTGTTTTACCACAAAACTTGGGACCAGCAACAACAACCCCAGAAGTTAACAAAGCTTCTTTAATTTCTTTTTCAATATATCTTTTTAGGTATTTAGCCATTCTTAATCTCCTTTCATGCAAAAAAAGTTTTTCCCTAGTTTCAAATATATATTTTTCCTATGTTTCAAATATATATTTTTCCCTAGTTTTCAATATTTTTTATGCCAACTTTCTTTATAAAAAACAATCAATATATTTTAAAACTACATAACTCAAATTTTATTTGTTAAATTCCAAAGGCGGGTTTTCTTGCATTTTTGTCGGTTTTAAAACTGACAAAAGTGTTGACTTTTATATTTTTGTCTGCCATAGTAAAATCATCATAATGGAAGAGGTGATTTAATGATTATCCGAGAAGCATATCTTAGACAAATCGTTCCGCTGATAGATAAGAACCTGATTAAGGTGTTGACAGGCGTTCGCCGTTCTGGGAAAACCGTTTTGCTTTCGCAAATTCAGGACTATCTTTTGAAAAACGGAAGATCCAAGTCGCAAATCATCAATATCAGTCTTGAATCCAAAAAGAACAAGAAGTTCAAAGACGGCGACGTCTTATATGAGTATCTGATTGCTGCTTGTGAAAAGTTGAATGCAAAAGCGTATATTTTCCTTGATGAAATACAGATCGTTTCAGGCTGGGAAGAAGTCGTGTCTTCTCTCCTCGTTGACTTAGATTGTGACGTCTATATCACTAGTTCCAATTTAAAACTTCTTTCGGGTGAGCTTGCAACGCTGATTGCCGGGCGTTATATTCAGATTCACGTCTATCCCTTTACACTATCCGAAGCTAAGCAGATGCTAATACAAGCCGGAAAATTTACCTCCGACGAAGATTTGTTTCAAAATTATCTCAAATACGGCGGGTTGCCGATGCGTTTCTCGCTTGAAGAAATATCTCTTGAAACATATCTTTCGGACACATACGACGCCATCGTAGTAAAAGACATTATCCAAAGGAACAACATAAAAAATACGAATCTTTTAAATATGATTCTCACCTTTTTGATGGACAATATCGCCAATCCTTTTTCCGCCCGTTCTATTGTAGCCGCATTGAAGCAAGAAGGCATCAAAACGACAGTAGAAACGGTAATCGCCTATATCGACTACATTAAAAAAGCGATGGTCGTGTATAGCGCACAGCGTTACGACATTAAGGGCAAGAAACTTCTTACCACAAATGAGAAGTATTACGCTGTAGATTTGGGACTTAGAAACTGCGTGAAAGCTAGCGGAGAAATCGACTATAATAAGTTGTACAAGAATATCGTATACCTTGAACTATTGTGCCGCGGTTATGACGTAAAAGTCGGTAAAACAGACGATTACGAAATCGACTTTGTGGCTTACAAAGGTTCTGATATTCTTTACGTTCAGGTTTGTTATCTCCTTGCTTCCCCCGAAACGGTCGAACGCGAATTTAGAAATCTTGAAAGAATCAAAGACAACTATCCGAAGTACGTCATTTCAGGCGATCTCCCTGACTTCTCGCGTAATGGTATCAAGCATTATAACATCATCAAATTTCTGCTTAATGAATAATCTTTTGGCTACGGCTACCCGTCGTAGCCTTTTTCTATACACGGTGTATTCTTATCTCTTTCGTAAGCGTAGATTCCATAAAAAAAGCCAATTTATTATTTGATATTGGCTTTTTTATGGAATTTACACTTACTTTGAGGTCTATTTTTCGGTTTTTGCAAGATATAAAGGAGAAAAAAAGCAGTCGCTCTTTTTAAAGAATGACTGCTTTTTGTTTGTTTTTAAATTTATCTTGGTTTTTTAATATTAGCTTGAGCAGCAGCTAAACGTGCAACTGGTACACGGAATGGAGAACATGATACATAATCAAGTCCTGCGTTGTGATAAAATTCGATAGATTTAGGATCTCCACCTGTTTCTCCACAAACACCAACGTGTAAATCACTTCTAGTTCCTCTTCCTAATTTGACAGCCATGTTAACAAGTTTTCCAACACCATTTTGATCTAATGTCTTGAATGGGTCTTCTTCTAAAATCTTGTTTTCATAGTATGAAGGTAGGAATTTACCAGCATCATCACGAGAGAATCCAAATGTCATTTGAGTTAAATCGTTTGTACCAAATGAGAAGAATTCAGCTTCTTGAGCAATTTCATCAGCAAGTAATGCTGCACGTGGAATTTCAATCATTGTACCAACATGGTATTTCATATCAAGTCCAGATTCAGCAATTAACTTATCTGCAGTTTCACAAATGATGTTCTTAACGAATTTTAATTCTTTAACTTCAAGTACTAATGGTACCATGATTTCTGGAGAAACCATTTTGCCAGTTCTCTTGCTTACAGCAATAGCTGCTTTGACAATAGCTCTTGTTTGCATTTTGCAAATTTCAGGATATGTAACAGCTAAACGGCAACCACGGTGTCCCATCATAGGGTTAGCTTCGTGAAGTTCAGCGATTCTATCTTTAACTTGGTCAACACTCTTATTGATTGCTGATGCAAGTTCAGCGATTAAGCTATCTTCTTGAGGTAAGAATTCATGTAGAGGTGGGTCAAGTAAACGAACGTTAACGTTTAGACCTTCCATGATTTCATATAGATCTTCGAAGTCTTTTTGTTGCATTGGTTCAAGTTCAGCTAAAGCAGCTTCTCTTTGTTCTACTGTATCAGCAAGAATCATCTTTCTCATAGAGAAGATTCTATCTTTATCAAAGAACATATGTTCAGTACGGCAAAGACCAATACCTTGAGCACCAAATACTCTTGCTTGTTTTGCATCACGAGGAGTATCAGCGTTTGTACGAATCTTTAAAGCTCTATTTGCATCAACCCAACTCATTAATCTTCCAAAATATCCAGAAGTTAAATCAGGTTGAACAGTTTTAATAGCACCAACATAGATGTTACCAGTTGAACCATCGATTGAGAATGTATCTTGATCAGTGTAAACTCTACCATTGATTGTTACAGTTCTTGCTTCTTCATCAATTACAGCAGCAGAACATCCACAAACACAGCATTTACCCATACCACGAGCAACAACTGCAGCATGTGATGTCATACCACCACGCATTGTTAATACAGCTTCAGCAGCAACCATACCAACGATATCTTCAGGAGAAGTTTCAGCACGTACTAAAACTACCTTTTCGCCATTGTTGTGTCTTGCTTCTGCTTCTTCAGCTGTAAATGCTAATTTACCAGTACCAGCACCAGGGCCAGCTGCTAAACCTTTAGCAACAGGAGTAGCTTTCTTTAAGTCATCTTTATCAAATCCTGGAAGAAGAAGTTTGTCAAATGACATAGCATCAATTCTTAATACAGCTTCTTTTTCATCGATTAAGCCTTCATCAACAAGGTCACAAGCGATCTTTAATGCAGCTGCTGGAGTTCTTTTACCATTACGAGTTTGTAAGAAATATAATTTACCATCTTCAACAGTAAATTCCATATCTTGCATATCTCTATAGTGATTTTCCATTAATTTGATTGTATTCATGAATTGTTCGTATACATCAGGCATACGTCTTTTTAATTCATCGATATGTAAAGGTGTACGAATTCCGGCAACAACGTCTTCACCTTGAGCGTTTGGAAGATATTCTGCAGAAACAACGTTTTCACCAGTTGCTGGATCACGTGAGAAAGCAACACCAGTACCAGAAGTTTCACCTTTGTTACCAAATGCCATTGATTGTACGTTAACAGCAGTTCCCCAAGAATAAGGAATGTTGTTCATCATACGATAAACGTTAGCACGAGGGTTATCCCAAGATCTAAATACAGCTGTAACAGCTTCCATTAATTGAACGTATGGATCTGATGGGAAATCTTCATTGAAAGTTTCTTTATAGTATGCTTTAAACTTGCTTACTAAAACTTTTAATTCATCAGCTGTAACTTCAGTGTCAAGTTTATATCCTCTTTCTTCTTTTAAATCTTCAAGCATTTTATCCATTGCTGTACGAGGATGACCTTTGGCAATGTTTGTAAACATTAAGATAAAACGACGATAGCTATCATAAGCAAAACGAACGTTATTTGTTTCTTTTGCTAATACTTCAACTGTAGTATCGTTTAAACCAAGATTTAAGATTGTATCCATCATACCTGGCATTGATACACGAGCACCTGAACGAACTGAAACTAATAATGGGTTGTGATCTCCACCAAAGTTCTTTCCAGTTTTTCTTTCTACTTCTTTGATAGCGGCTTTGATTTCTTCTACTAAATATTCAGGAAGAACTTTACCTGAATCATAATAAAGCGTACATGCTTCTGTTGAAATTGTGAAACCTTGAGGAATTGGTACTCCAATGTGAGTCATTTCAGCAAGGCCGGCACCTTTACCACCTAATAACTCTTTTCCTTTTCCATAGGCTTCATCAAAATGAAAAACATATTGTTTTGACATTAATTATTTCCTCCTATTTGTTTTTGCTTTCAACAATTAACATTTATGTTAAACGTCTGCTCATATTATACACTATAAGCGTTTACTTGACTAGAAAAATTTTATACAAAATGCTAGATAAAATAATAAAAAATTGCAAAGAGACTTTGCAATTAAGACCTTTATTCATTGGAATTTAAAATATCTTTTAATTTTGCTACTAAAAAATCAACTGCCACATCATGTTTTTTATCGTTTGGAATGATGATATCAGCATACTTTGAAGAAGGTTCAATGAAGCGGTTATACATCGGTTTTACTGTTAATAAGTATTGGTTAATGACATTATCTAAGCTACGTCCTCTTTCTTCAATGTCTCTTTTTAAACGACGGATAAAACGAATATCATCATCGCATTTAACAAAGATTTTTACATCAGCACAATCTCTGATAGTTTTTTCTTCTAATACTAATATTCCTTCGATAATTATTACTTTCGTAGGCTTTACTAAAATAGTTTCTTTTTTACGATTGTGATTAACGAAATCATAAATTGGTTTTTCGATGCTTTCACCTCTCATCAATTGTTGCAATTGTTTAACAAAAAAAGCGTTATCTAAAGAATTTGGATGGTCATAATTAGTTTTAGTTCTTTCTTCCATACTTAAATCACTTTGATCTTTGTAATAATCATCATGACAAATGACAGTAATATCAACAGATTTTAAGCGATCAACAATCTCTTCAACAACGGTAGTTTTTCCAGAAGCAGAGCCTCCGCTAATAGCAACAATTAATGGTTTCATAACTTATTATTTCATGAACTTTAATGTTCACTACTCTCCCTTTTTTCATTATAAAAGATTAGAAAAAATAAACAATAAAAAAATGAAATTTTCTATAACAGCAAATAAAAACATAATCATTCTTATATTTTTGCTAAGTCCTCTAATTTATTAATTTTTAATTTACAATCGACTTTTCCAAAGCCATATGAAGCGTGAATGAATTCAACATTTGCTTCCTTGGAAGACAGAGCATCTTTAATAGTATCACCGATATAAACTGGAGATTTTAAGTGATATTTATCGACAAGATAACGAATATTTTCACCTTTTGAACGCCCATTGCTGGAGTTTACAGTTTCTATAAAATATTTTTCATAGTGAAAGTATGATAAAAACATTTCAATATAGCCATTTAAACAGTTACTAACGATAAAAAGACGATATTTTTTAGAAAGATCAATTAGGAATTTTTCGTTTGGAATATAGCATATTCCCATATGTGTAAAAATATAATCAACTTCTTCTGCGCTACAGATTTCTATTCTTCTTTGGCTTTCTTTTTCATCGATATCAGGAAATAAAACAACGCCTATATCATGGCTATTTAATCCCATTACACTTTGAATTTCTTCGACTTTAAATACTTTGTTCCAATTATATTTTTGACAAGAAAGGTTCCAAGAATCGGTAATTTGTTTTACAAAATTTACTAAAGTACCATCCATATCAAATATCATACTATCATACATATATATTACCTCCACCTAAAGTTATTTATTTTTAAAAATTTTCTTTTGTTTTGTAATGCGTCTATCAAAGCATCGCAAATACTTTGATCTAACATTTTGCCGTTTTGATTATTTTTAAATACTTCATAGCCCATTCCTCTTAAAAAATAATCTGTCGTAACAATCTTATATATTTTTTCAGATTCGATTAATAAGTTATCAATATAAAAATCAAGTTTGTTATCTTTTAAAAGTATTTTGCAATTATAGGAAACATGTAATTTACCTAAGTATTTACCCCTAAAACCAGGCCGACGATAGGTATCATAACATTTTTCTTTTTTTAATGATTGTTTTAATGCTGAAATTATTATTTGTCCTTTTGTCTCAAATGTTGAAATATATAAAGGACTGTTGCAAGAAGATTTTATATCAAAAAGAGAAACGTTTCCTTTAATTATACTTTTTTCAAATAAACCAGAATTTAATATAGCGAAATCACAAGGGTAGTTTTCATATAAATAATCGGTAACCAGATTGGTTAGATTGTTTTCACTATCAACACTTGCATATAAGGTTTCATCTATTTTAAATAATGGTGTTTTTAGTTTGTTGTTTTCTTCCTCTTTTAATTTTAAATATAATTTTTCTGTCTTATCATCATTTTGTATATCACTTGTAATAGCGATGTTTTCACCTTTTACATCACTTAACTTTTTGTCTTTAAAAAACAAATCCATATAACCAACGTAG
>JALEMY010000074.1 GCA_022767485.1 Erysipelotrichaceae bacterium | reverse complement strand
AAAAGATATGTTTTAATACATTTTTCTAATGAAATAATACAATTTTAATTATGAATTTGTATTAAAACTAAAAATTTGTATTTTTTTGAAAGTATAAATTTGTATTATAATCCAACGTAGAAACTAGCCCTTTCTAGAGTTATATAGAAAGTGGTAGGGTAAATGTATTGATTTAATAGAATATTTAACGGAGAAAGAAACTTTTGTTAGTTTTTATATTTAATGGAAAATGGTATAATTTTATTAGGATGTGATTTATTTATGAGAGCGTTAAAAGGTGTTGGGTTATTTTTTGCTATTATAGGTGTTTTCTTTGCGTTGGTTGGAACTATAAAATATATTTTAGTTCTTAATGATATTGAAAATAGAATATATACAACAGCAACAATAGTTGAAATAGATGAATACTTAACTGGCGATCCAGATAATCCTAAGGGTTATAATGTTTATGTTGAATTCGAAGTTGATGATGATGCCGTAAGAAGTGAATTAAATACTTATAGTTATAAATATTATGTTGGTGAGAAAGTATCTATATATTATTATGAAAATGATATGAATATAGTATATATAGAAAATAGCGAACATTTATTACTGATTTTTCCATTGGTCGGAATTTCATTGAGTATTTTAGGTTTTATTTTGTTCTTTAATAAAAAAGTTCAAAATTGGATTTTAAAACTACCGGTTAGTGAAGCAATATAAAACAGGAGAAATCATATGAAGAAACAAAATAAATTTGCAGAGAAATTAACATTAGAGTTAATAGAGCAAGAAATAAAAAAACAAAATTATTCAAAAGAAAAGCAAGAAGAACTTAAGAAAATGGTTAAAGAATCATTTGAAAAAAGCAATCAACCCTTAACAGAATCTAAAGAAAGTATAAAGAGAAAGTTTGAAAATTCTTTTTATGTAGCTAAAGGAAGAGAATATACTTCTGCAATGTCATTAATGGAAACGCAACAACATGCAGAAATTTTCAAAGAAGTATTATTTGAAAAATTAAATAATGGAGAATTAAAGGTGTATTTTGACGATTCCTTAGTGGATGACGGATCAATATTTTTTGCTTATAAAAACAATAATAAGTTAATATTTGAAATATTGTATAATGATGAAAAAACAAATAAATTCGAAATAGATTTTGATTTTTTAACATTTACTTATCCTAAAGAAAAGAAGATGTCTTTAGATGAACAAAGTTGTTTATTAAAAAAAATATTGAAATACAATGAAACAGATGATATCTTTGAAATTTCAAAGAGGATGATTAACAAATATAATAATCCAGATAAAAAAGTAATTAAACAAAGAAGAAAAGAAATTTTCACAGGTTTCTTTTGGAGTTATGGAATTTTAATAGTCGCATTCTTAAATTTATGTATATCTTCAAGCATATGTTTAAATATTGACGGATTAAAAGATTATGGTCCATATATTATCTTTCCTAGTTTTGGATTACCATTGTTAATAATGGGGATAGACTATATATTAGCGTGTGTGTTTAAATGGAAACATATTTTATTAGTAGAGCAATCAGTTAGTCATGCTAAAATGGATCCTGATAGAGCAAGTTGGAGTAATTTCGAGAGCAAAGACATAATTATTGCTGGCGTTGTATTTGTTGTGTTTGGCGTTTTATTAATATTATTTCCATTACTTAATTTTTTGAAATAAAAGATATAAACAATATGTAATATTACAAGTTCATTTTGAAAAAATATTACAATTTGAATTTGGAAAAATTACAGTAAGCAAAAGAATAAAAGATTACAGAAGATCGCTTGAAAGAGCGGCCTTTTTTTCTTTTTAAGGTGATTACATTTTGCAAGCAACTGAAAATGAGAATCTATATTCAGCCTATATCGCACTTTCTAGTATAACTAATATAAATACTTACTTTCTGTGTTCTGACTCAATTATGAGTTTAAATAAACTAAATAAATCTAATTACTTTTTATAAAAATAGTTCAAAATAACTCTGTTTTTTTCTAAAACATGATAAAATATTTCTGATGATTGAAGTAATGAGGAGTACGTGTAAATATGAATAATGAATTTTTATCTAAAGAACCTATAGGTAAATTATTATTTAAGTTATCAATTCCAACATTAGTGGCTCAATTAATAAATATGTTATATAACCTAGTAGATCGTATATTTATAGGTCACATTTCTGAAATAGGAGATTTAGCCTTAACTGGTGTAGGAGTGTGTTTGCCATTAATTATGCTTGTGTCTGCATTTGCTTCACTAGTTTCAGCAGGCGGAGCGCCAAGAGCATCTATCTTTATGGGAAAAAAAGACAATGAGACAGCCGAAAAAATAATGGGAAATTGCTTTTTACTGCAAATAATAATTTCTTTTATTCTAACAATTATATTACTTGTTTTTAATCGTGAGTTATTATTGCTTTTTGGAAGCAGTGGAAATACCATAGAATATGCTGTAGAATATATGAATATATATGCAATAGGTACTTTATTTGTCCAGTTAACATTAGGTATGAATGCATATATTACATCTCAAGGATTTTCAAAGATTGCAATGATTACAGTATTAATCGGCGCTATATGTAATATAGCTTTAGATCCTATTTTTATTTATGCATTTAATATGGGAGTGTCAGGAGCTGCACTTGCGACTATTATCTCACAATCAGTTTCTTGTATGTTTGTTTTAACCTTTTTGTTTAGTAAAAAATCAGTGTTAAGATTGAAGGCATCAAATTTTAAATTGGATTACAGAATTATTTTGCCTTGTCTAGCTTTAGGGTTGGCTCCATTTATCATGCAATCTAGTGAATGTATAATTATAGTGTGTTTTAATACATCACTACAAAATTATGGTGGAGATTTAGCTGTCGGAGCTATGACCATTTTGTCTAGTGTTATGCAGTTTGCTATGTTACCATTACAAGGCTTTGCTCAAGGTGCACAGCCTATATCAAGTTATAACTTTGGTGCAAAAAATGCAGATAGGGTAGTTAAGACATTTAAATTATTATTAATGATATGTTTAATTTATTCAATAACACTTTATATAATTGTAATGATTTTTCCAAATGTGTTCGTATCAATGTTTACAAATAAAGAAGAACTAATTGAGTTTACAGTTAAAGCTATGAGAAGATATTTCTTTGTCTTATTTGTATTTGGTGCTCAGATAGCTTGTCAAATGACGTTTGTGTCTATTGGTAATGCAAAATCTTCAATAATAGTAGCGTGTGCTAGAAAATTTTTCTTATTATTACCTTTAATTTATATTATGCCTGCAATTATGGAAGATAAAACAATGGCTGTTTATACAGCAGAACCAGTTGCTGATTTTTTAGCAGTAACATTTACGGCTATTTTATTTATTTTTCAATTTAGAAGGTCTATTAAACAATTAAAGAATAACTAAAGTCAATAAATAATTAATTGATATTTATTGGAAAACTAGCAAATTATAAAAAAAAAAAGAAAGTTTAAACAATTTAAAATAAATATTTTTATAATAGGATTATATTTAGGTTTGGTTATTTTTACCCTGTTATTCATATTTTAGATTAAAAGACTTTAAAGAAAATAAGAAGTTGCTATTAAGTAGCCTAGTCATATGTCATTATTATCATTTGTTAAAGACCATTCTTTATTGTTGTAATATTACAAGTTCATTTTGAAAAAATATGGCAATTTGAATTTGAAAAAATTACAGATAACATTCGTATAAAAGATTATATAAGATCGTTCACGAAAGAACGGTCTTTTTTGCATTTTAAGGCATAAAAAGATAAATTGTGTTTGAAAAAGAGGACATTGCATAATATAATCATAAGATAGAAAACATATAAAATCTTAAGATTAATAATAATGGTAAAAAACACTAATGCAAATATAAAAAAAAGAGTATAATATGCGTGGTGATAATAATGAAAGAATATAAAGCATACATATTTGATATGGATCTTACGCTTCTTAATACAATAACATCAGCAACAAAAAGTTATGATTTAGCATTTAAAAAGATAGGAATCAAGTTTGATAAAAGTACAGTTACTCATCATTTGTCTATTCCCTTAACGGCTTCTTATGATGAATTTAAAAACGAGGCAAAGGGATCTTTTAAAATGTTTTTTGACGAATTTAAAAAAATTACTAACGAAACCTTATCTGTTGATTCTACTATTTATGATGATGCAATCGTCCTTATAAGTCATTTGCTAAAAAAAGGTGTAAAGCTTGCAATAGTTACTAATAGAGAAAGCAAAAATGTAAAAGATATATTAAAGGGTAGTAAAATAGAAAACGTTTTCGATTCGATCATTACATGTGATTGTGTTAGTAATTTAAAACCAGATCCAGAACCTATAAATAAATGCTTGGAACAATTAAAATTAAAAAGCAATGAAGCTTTATATATAGGGGATGCAAAAAACGATTATTTAGCAGCTAAAAATGCAAATGTGGACTTCGTTTGTATAAGTCGATATAACAATTGTGATTTTAATTGCGAAATTAAGGTTCATTCATTAATGGAACTTATTAAATAGTTTTCTTTTTTTATTATAAAACGCTCATATGCATTATATGAGGAATCATTTTATACTTTAATAGCTTGATTAAAACTATAACAAACAAATATGATCAAATAGATATGAGCATAAAAAACAAAAAAACCCAATCTATTAGAAAAAAAACATATTTACACATATATAAAACATGAGCATATTTTTTATTGTACACGCTATTATTAAATGCTATTATTATACATAGTTGGAGGAATATATTATGCATCATTTTTTTAGAGGTATGAGTACGAAAGATTACGACTCAAGCGATTTGATTTTACTAGGTATTCCATATGATAAAGGCGCCACTTGTGGACTTGGTACAAGTAAGGCTCCGCAAGTATTAAGAGAACTATCAGCATATCTTCCACCATTTACTTCAAATGGCGAATCGATAGCTGATTTTAAAATATATGATGAAGGGGATTTTTTAGATTTTGATTTAGCAAAGGATGTTATAAAAAAAGCGTTAAATAATCATAAATTTCCATTAACTATAGGTGGAGATCATTCGATTTCTATTTATACACAAAAAGCTTTTTATGATTATGCGATAGCTAATAATAAAATACCTGTTATTATTCATATTGATGCACATCCTGATATATGTGATGTTTACGATAATAGAAAAGATTCACATGCTTCTCCAATAAGAAGAGCGATTGAATATGGTTATAAAACAGAAAACATTGTATTAGTTGGTATTAGAGGTTATGAGGAACAAGAAGTTAAATATCTTGATGAACATGGTGAAATTACTGTGTTTAAAGCTTCAGAATTAAATAAAAAAAATTGTGATAGTTATTCATGCTTGTTTAGCTATTTATTCAATAGATTTAAGTCTGATCAATACATGATATATTTATCTTATGATATCGATGCAAATGATCCAAGTTTTGCTCCAGGAACAGGTACACCTGAAGCTTTTGGTTTAAATAATCAAGAATTAATAAGTTGTATTTTAGATATGTTTAGAAGTTTACCGATAAAAGCGATGGATATTGTTGAAATATCCCCACCACTAGATATTAATAATATTACAACATGGCTAGCACTTAAAAGTTTATATGAAATTTTTAAAATATTAAAAGATAAGAGGTAGTTATAGTGAAACATTCTACATTTGATTGTTATGGAGTTAACAAATATTTATTAGATGATGTTAAGTTAATTAATGAATTATTACCATCTTTAGCATTCCGCCTTGGATTAAAACCTATTGCACCAACGACATTAATTCCATATTATTATGGAAAGATTAAAGAAGATATTGGCATTAGCGCCCATATTTTATTATCATGTGGGCATATTACTATTCATACGTTTCCACTTCGTATGTGTTATTTTTTAGATGTTTTTTCAATTAATGATTTTGATGAAAATATTCTAAAAGATTTTTTAATGTTAAGTTTACCATTTGATAGTACTTTATCAATATTTAATACATCGCTTAGAAAAGAAAATACTTTTCAAATGTTACCATACGATAAAGAAAATGATTTTGGACCGCATTTGATGATGCAAATTAATAGCAATGAGGTTTTTGATATGGAAAAAATATATAATTTTTTAGAGCATTTAGCTTATGATATCAACATGGAACCAATTACTAGAGCATTTGTCTTAAAAGATAAAATTGATAATGAAAAGTATTTATCAGGAATAATTGTAATTGCTGAATCACATATATCGTTTCATTATGAAATAAATAGTCAAAAAATATATTTTGATGTTTTTTCATGTAAACCATTTGATTATAATAACGTGAGTGAATTACTTTCAAAAATTGGTGAAGTAAAAAGTAATGTGTTAATTCCAAGAGGAAGCAAACATTATAGTAAAATTAATGAAAATTCTCATGAACATGAGGCTTTTTCAATGTGGCAAAAAGCGATTCATTAACGAATGTTTATTTTGATGAATCAATAGCAGATTGGTGCAAGATAAATTTTCATTGTGACCAAGCTACGCCAATGAATCATGCATCATATTTTTACATATTAGACGATAATCAAAATTATTATAAGGTTCAAAAGACTTAGTAATTCTTGATGATATTAAAACCATTGGAAGTTATACTTATTATGGTTATAAAGAAACATTGATTACTCTCACTAATAATATTTCTAAGGTCGAAAATTGTGCTTTTATCAGTCAAGACCATTAAAATCAATTGTTTTTCCAACAAGTGTTACATATATAGGCTCTGATTTTACTAATTATTCTTGTAATTACTATTATTTTTATAGCAAAACAAAGCCAATTATAGAAAATACATATTGGCAGTATGATGATATGGTAACCATGTAATTTGCTAAATCATATGATTATTAAAAGTAGCAGGCTAATAAATAGTTTGCTACTTTTGTTTTTATTGAAAGCAATCAGATAAAATGTCTTTCGTGTTTTAAATTATAAAGAAAAAGGCTATAAAAACCTAATTTTTAAAAATATAATAATTAGTGTTTTATAGCCTATGGTTTATTTGTTAAATAACTTTAAACATTTTTATTATGCATATAACATTGCTGAACCACCAGTTATGATCCAACATGAAAGCATTGCTACTATTAGTGCTCCTAAGAAAACGTTACCAGTTTTACGATAACAATATGTGCAAATAAAGGAAAAGACAATTACTTGTGGAGCAAAGACGATAAGAAGTGACATAAATGGTCCACCAAATGTTGTAGAAAATAGTAAGTCAGCTCCAGGTCCAATTTGAGCAAAAAATGGAACGTATTCAATTAAGCATAAAAGTAAAATTCCACCAGACATACATAAAGCATATTTCCACCAACATTTAAAAAATGCAGCAATTCCTTTTTCTTCAGTATGTTCAACTCTTGCAATTGCAAAGATTCTTGAGTTGTTTAAAATGAAAAATAATGCAAAGAATGGAAGATATACGATGAATTGGACAAAGCGACTTAGTGAGAAGCCTTTAAAGAAAGGCCAAATGAAACGATAGTCAAGTTGTGCCAACTTTTCAAAAGTAATTACTTGTAAATACATCCATAATACACCAATAAAGGCAACAAGTAGGGCTTTAGCAAATAATACCCAGTCAAATTTGTTTTTGTGTTGTTCGTCATCTCTTGCAAAGCCTAAGTCAACAAAATCCGTTGTTTTAACGCCTTTTTTCTTTTCTTTAAACCAAGGAATTAATGTAAATCCTAACATTACTAAAATTAAAAATATGTACCAAACAAGAAAGCCATTACCAATAGTCATTTTAAACACCTTTTCAGGAAGAGGCATTAATCCATGACCTAGTTGTGTTAAAAATGGATACGTCAATCCAGATAATAATATAGTTATGATAGCTCCTTTATAAAATTTCCAACCTTTTTTTACTTTTTCTGGTCTGTTTGGAACTTTTTGAAAAACACTAGAGAAAAATAAGATTGGTTTTAAACACATTGCCATAGCAACGCACGATGCAATACCACAAAGCATTGCAAGAAGAACTAATACTTCTTTTATCATAAACACTTGATTGCTTGAAGCAATAGGAGAGGTCATTTCAAAAGCATTAAAGAACCAATCAATCACTGATTTTACTGCATTTTTATCATGTGTTGTAAGTCGATGATTAGTGATGATATATTCGTTTCTTACCGATGTACCTTTTGCAAAATCTTCATGGAATGTTACATTAAACGCTGCTTCATCTTGTGATACACCCAAGAAATTAGATCTAATTTCGTTTTTTACAGTTTCATTAGTTACTGGGGTTTTAATATAATCTCTAAAATAATTGAATTCATCATACTTTGCAGTGATTAATAAAACATTGTTCCAATGAATATCGGCTAGATTATCATTATCTTTGTCGTAAGCTAGTCTTCCATTATCATCTCTAATAGTTTTAAATAATTCACCACATTGAAGAGCAGTAGCTCTTGGCTCTATATCTGTGTTTGAATATGCAGCAGCAACACTCCAACCAGCCCAAGTTCCCATAGAATGACCAGTTATTGCCATTTTTGTTTTATCGACATATTCTAAAGAGGATAACCATGCATAAGATGCAGCTCCACCCATCGATGAATCTTTAATATAAGCTGCTTCATCTTGAGAAATAATAGTGTTTGTTTCAAAATCATACGAATTTGTATAATAATCACTAAAGAAAGATAAGTTGGAAAAGTTCATTAATACTTTATATCTAGTTACACCACCAATTTCAAGATATGTTTTACCAAATTCATCATACCCATAATTTGTTGTGACTTTGTGGTTGACATATCCTCTTTCAATCATTCCCACATCAGTTGAGCCATGGCCATATTCATCAATGCACAATGCAACAATACCACGGCGAGCAAGTTCTAATGCGTATGCTGCAGAGGTTTCATGGTCATTTTGATAACCATGCAAACAAAGTACTGCAGGAACTTTGTTTGTTTTACTAGCTTCTTTTGGAATATAAATTTTAAAACCAATGTTGACAGTTTCTTCGCTATTTAAAATGTTAGTTTCAATATAGCCACTTTCAACTTTAATACTTCCAAATCCTGTTTGGATGCCATTTGCTATTGCAATACATGAAGTGGAAACGATAAGCAAGGATAATAAAACAAATAGTTGCTTCCAAGCTTTCTTAATGTAGCAAGCAAGAGCATTAATTATTTTTTTCATATAGTAAAATGTCCTTTCTATTTAAGAATATATTAACACTTAAATTGTTTATAAACAATATTTTCCTTTGTATAAAAATTGTTTATAATATGAAAAAGGAGATTTATCATGAAAAAATGTATTATTATATCAGACTCTTTTAAGGGCACACTTTCAACTTTTGAAATAATAGATCTTTTTAAAAAAGCAACAAAAGATATTTTTCCTAGTTGTAAGGTGATTGGCTTTCCTGTAGCTGATGGTGGAGAAAAGACGATGGAAACGTTTGCTTCTTGCATAAAAGGGGAAAAGATTTTTGTTGAAAGTGTCGATAGCAACTATAACAAATTAAATGCAAGTTATTTTATATCTAATAACGTAGCATACATGGATGTTGCAACGTGTATTTATCTTGCAACAACAAAAATAAAAAATCCAATGATTACTACTTCTTATGGTGTTGGCTTAATGATAAAAGATGCCATCAAAAAAGGGTGTAAAAAAATTATCATTGGACTTGGTGGTAGTTCAACTAATGATGCAGGAGTTGGAATGTTAGGCGCTTTAGGTGCTAAATTTTATAACATAGAAAACCAAGAATTTATTCCAGCAGGTAAGACATTAAATCAAATTGTGTCGATAGACTTAAAGGAATTAGATAAATTATGTTCTAATGTTGAAATAATAGGAATGTGTGATGTAACAAATCCATTGCTTAAAGAAAATGGTGCTACAAAAGTATATGGAAAGCAAAAAGGTGCAACAGATGATGAATTAATAATATTAGAAAAAAACATGGAACATTTTCATAATGTTGTGTTGCGTCATGGCTATAATGATTGCTCTTTAATAAAAGGTGCGGGGGCTGCTGGAGGAATAGGCTATGCACTACTTACATTTTTAAATGCAAAGCTTGAAAAAGGAATAAAAGTGATGTTAGAAACACTAAATTTTGAAAAATATCTTAAAGATGTTGATGTTATTTTTACAGGCGAAGGAAGTGTTGATAAACAGACTTTAAATGGAAAAGTAGTGGAGGGAATTAAAGAAATAGCATCTATTCATAACATTCCAGTTGTGGTAATAGCCGGTGGCGCTTCATTAGAAAGTGAAGAGTTAGTGGGAGAAGACATAAAAGCAATAATAACTACAACTAGAAAACCTATGGAATTTGAAAGTTTAAAACCATATTCTAAGGAATTTTATCTTTTAACCGTTAAAAATACATTGAGATTAATAAAACTAGGAATGAATATAAAAAAGAATTAGTAGGTATATATATAATTATGTTGTATAATTGTAATTGATGGTGGTGAATTATATGCTATTTGTCGATTTAATTACTGACTGGAGATGGCCAAATGTAAGGCCAACAGTATTTGGATGGTACCACATTATGTGGATAATTATTATGATTTTAGTTGTAGTTTTACTATGCTTAATTTTTGCAAGAAAACATGATAGTAAAACGGATGATCGTGTCATTTTTTTTATAGGTACGATGTTACTAGCAATTGAAATATATAAACAGATATTTTACACTTTAAAAGCTGGGCATTATCAATGGTATATTTTCCCGTTTCAATTTTGTTCGATTCCAATGTATGTTGCCTGCATCGCTCCGTTAATTAAAAATGTAAAAGTTAAAGAAACAATGTATAAATTTCTTGCAAGTTTTGGCTTGCTTGCAGGTATTGCTGTAATGATTTATCCTGGCGATTGCTTTAATAGTTGGTATGTCACTATTTTGATTCATACTATGTTATGGCATGCATCGATTGTAATAATGGGTGTATATTTAATCGTTGCAAAAGGTTATGGAAAAAGTATTAAAGAAGTGATGAATGCATCGATAGTTTTTACTATTATTTTAATGATTGCAGTAGTTGCCAATGTCTTAGCTTACAATTTATATTTTAAAGATCCAACTTTAAACATTTATAATGATAAATTTTATTTGATGTATGTATCACCCTATTATGAAACTCCTCTTCCAATTTTAAGCAATATTAAAGAGGTGGCACCATATCCTATTTTTTTACTTTGTTATATTTTAGCTTTCGTTATAGGAACGTCAATTTTATGGTTTATTATCAAAGGAATAAGAAACTTAATAGAAGCTAAAGAAAAAAATAAGTAAATAAAAAAAGCAGTGTAATTAATAATGAAAGAAAAAGCAATGATTGATTCATTGTTTTTTTTATTATATAAAAAAGAATTGATAAAAAAATTATTTAAAGATATGCTAACAACAAGATTGTATAGTATAATATTTTTGTGAAATATAGGAGATTATAAATATCATGGAAAGATTAATAGGTACAGTATCAAGAGGGATTCGTTGCCCTATCATTAGAGAAAACGATGATTTAGTTAAAATTGCAGTAGATAGCGTTATAAAAGCTTGTGAAAGTGAAGGTATAAAATTAAAAGATAGAGATGTTATTGCCTTAACAGAATCAATAGTTGCGCGTTCGCAAGGAAATTACGCATCAATTGATGATATTGCTTATGATGTTAAAAATAAACTAGGAGGAGGAACAATTGGTGTTATTTTCCCTATTTTATCAAGAAATAGATTTGCTATTTGTTTAAAAGGAATCGCTAAAGGAGCTAAAAAAATCGTTTTAATGCTTAGTTATCCAAGTGATGAAGTTGGTAATGCATTATTGACATATGATCAAATCGATGAAGCAAATGTAAACCCTTATAGCGATGTTTTAACATTAGATAAATATCGTGAATTATTTGGCTATAATAAACATGAATTTACTGGAGTAGACTATGTAGAATATTATAAAAATCTAATTGAAGAAACAGGTTGTGAAGTAGAAATTATCTTTGCAAATCAGGCAAAAACAATTTTAAAATATACCGATTGTGTACTAACTTGCGATATTCACACTCGTGCTAGAACGAAAAGAATATTAAAAGAAGCAGGAGCTAAAGTAGTATTAGGATTAGATGACATTTTAACTTGTAGTGTTAATGGTAGTGGGTATAATAGTAAATATGGTCTATTAGGATCAAACAAATCAACAGAAAACAAAATAAAGCTATTTCCTAAAGAATGTAAAGATTTAGTGTTAAAAATACAATCAGAAATATTAAGATTAACTAACAAACATGTTGAAGTTATGGTTTATGGAGATGGCGCATTTAAAGATCCTCAAGGAAAAATTTGGGAACTAGCAGATCCTGTTGTTTCTCCTGCTTTTACCGATGGTTTAGTTGGAACACCAAACGAATTAAAATTAAAATATTTAGCAGATAATGATTTTAAAGAATTAAGCGGTGAAGACTTGAAAAATGCTATTTCTAATTCAATTAAGGCAAAAAAATCTAATTTAGTTGGAAATATGGCTTCACAAGGAACTACACCAAGACAATTAACTGATTTAATTGGCTCTTTATGTGATTTAACTAGTGGGTCTGGCGATAAGGGAACACCAATTGTATTAATTCAAGGTTACTTTGATAATTATACAGATTAAATAACTTATTTAAGCATAGTGAAAGGACATGTTATGTATAAGAATATTGCAAAAGAAACGAAACTTAATTTGAAAGATTTAATATCTTATCAACAAGGGCAAGTAGTTAGTAAAACATTGGTACAAAATGACAAAATAAGTATGACGCTATTTTCTTTTGATAAAGGCGAAGAAATATCGACTCATGCAGCAAGTGGTGATGCTATGGTTACAATCCTTGAAGGAAAAGGAAAGTTTACGGTAGGAGACAATGTGTTTTATCTAAGCGAAGGAGAAACTCTTATAATGCCAAAAGATATACCACATGCTGTATGTGCTATAGAAAGATTTAAAATGCAGTTGATTGTATCATATTAAAAGGTTACTTAATAAAAGTAATCTTTTTTTTAAAATTCTTATTATAAAATAATAAGAACGATTGAAAAAGCGTTCAAATAATGTTATAATTTATCTATCTTATAAAGGAGACGAAAGATGATGAAAATCACCATTAATACAGATTATATAACACTTGGTCAATTTCTTAAATTTACAAACATTATTAATAATGGCGGAGATGCAAAAATTTTTTTGATGACGACAGTGGTTTACGTAAATGGTGAACTAGAACAACGTCGAGGAAGAAAACTTAGAGCTCATGATGTTGTAAAAGTGAAAGACGTCGAATACGAAATTGAAAAAGTATGATTTTACAACAACTTTATTTAAATAATTTTCGTAATATCGATGAGTTAGAACTTGAATTAACAACACCACTTACAATCTTTTATGGGGAAAATGGACAAGGAAAAACCAATATTGTTGAAAGTATTTATTTGCTAGCTAATGCCACATCATTTAGGACTTCATTTTATAAAGAAATGATTCAAAAAGATAAAGAAGAGGCAAAAGTACAAGGTATTATCAATGAAGAAAAAAGAAAATGCCATTATCAAATGATATTAAATAAAAATGGTAAGATTCCTTGCATCAATGATATTTTAATTTCAAAGATGAGCGAATATATTGGTAGGACACATGTTGTATGTTTTTCGCCAAACGATGTTTCTTTGTTTAACGATTCCCCTGGAGTAAGAAGACATTTTTTAGATAAAGAATTATCTTCGTTATTTCCTTTATATGTGAAACAATTAATTATATTTAAAAATGTTTTAGAAGAAAGAAATGCTTTGTTAAAAGAAAATATGAATCAGCTACTTCTTGAGGTGATAAATGATAAATTGATCGAGTCATCTTATGTGATTTATAAAAGAAGAAAATGGTTGATAGAAAAGATTGAAGAGTTTGCAACAATCATTTATAAAAAACTAACTGGAGATAACAAAGTATTAAAAATTGTTTACCACACTTTTTTAGATGAAAATAATCTTGAAAATTATGTAAGCAAAGGAAAAAAAATTTATCAAAAAAATCTTGTTAAGGACAAAGAAAAACTTTACACAATAGCTGGAATACATAAAGACGATTTTAAAGTTTATTTAGACGATTTACAAATCGATATGTATGCATCACAAGGGCAGCAAAGATTGATTTCACTTTGTATGAAACTTGCTGTAGTAGAAATAGTAAGCAAAGCAAGTAGTGAACCAATAATCATTCTCGACGATGCTTTTAGTGAATTAGATGCAATCAAAAAAGAAAAGTTGTTCGATTATGTATGTAATAAAAAACAAGTGTTTATTACATGTACAGATTATAGAAATATTGTTTATAAATATAATCGACCAAAGATAACAACGATAAAAATTCAAAATGGAAAAGTTTTGGAAAGGAATATGATATAGTATGGCTAACAATGAAGAACTAAAAACAAATGGACATTATAGTGAAAGTGACATTCAGGTCTTAGAAGGACTAGAAGCGGTTAGAAAAAGACCGGGAATGTATATTGGAACAACTTCAAGTTCTGGATTGCATCATCTTGTATGGGAAATCATTGATAACTCAATCGATGAAGCATTAGCAGGATATGGTAAACAAATTGATTTATCAATCTTACCTGATAATGTTATTGAGGTTGTTGACCATGGTAGAGGAATTCCTGTAGGAATACATCCAAAAACACACGTTTCAACTGTTGAAACAATTTATACTGTATTACACGCTGGTGGTAAATTTGGTGGAGAAGGCGGATATAAAGTGTCTGGTGGTCTTCATGGTGTTGGGGCTTCGGTAGTTAACGCCTTATCAGAATGGCTAGAAGTATGGGTTAAAAGAGATGGGCAAATACACTATATGAGATTTGAAAATGGTGGACATGCAGTTGAACCATTAAAAGTAATTGGAACATGTGAAAAGGATAATACAGGTACAACTGTAAGATTTAAAGCAGACGCTACTATTTTTGAAGAGACTCAAGTTTATGATTACAACATTTTAAAAGAAAGAATGAGAGAACTTGCCTTTTTAAATGAAGGAATTAAGATGAGCGTTTCAGACAAGCGTAGCTTAAATGAAAATAATGAGCCAATTGCTCACGACGAATACTTATATGATGTAGGCCTTGAAGCGTTCATGAAATATGTAAATGAAACAAATACGCCAATTCATCCATCAATTATTCATTTAAAACAAAAATGTGAAAATGTAGAAATTCATGGTAAATCAGATACGATGTGGCTTGAATGTGTCGTTCAATATTATGAAGATTATCATTCCAAGATTTATTCGTTTTGTAACAACATCAATACTCACGATGGTGGCACACATGAAGATGGTTTCCGCCAAGCATTAGGAAGAGTATTAAGAAAATATATTAGCGATAATAAATTAGATAAAGATATCAAAGAAGGCGAAGAAGGCTTTACTCAAACCGACTTTGAAGAAGGTATGACAGCCATTATTTCTATTAAACATCCAGATCCTCAATATGAAGGACAAACAAAAGGACGTTTAGGAAACTTTGAAGTTAAAAAAGTAGCAAGTGATGTATTTGGTGCACAACTTCAACGCTTTTTACTAGAGCATCCAGATGAAGCAAGAAAAATTTGTGAGAAAGCAATTTTAGCCCGCAATGCTCGTTTGGCAGCCAAAAAAGCTCGTGAAACAGTAAGAAGAAAAGGTGCTTTGGAATTTTCTACCCTTCCTGGAAAACTTGCTGATTGCTCATCTAAAGATGCATCATTATGTGAAATGTTTATCGTCGAAGGTGATTCAGCAGGAGGAAGTGCAAAGCAAGGTAGAGTTCGTGAATATCAAGCAATTTTACCGCTTAGAGGAAAAATTTTAAACGTTGAAAAAGCAAATCCACATAGAGTTTTTGAAAACGCAGAAATCGGAACAATTATCACAGCTTTAGGCACAGGAATTCATGACGAATTTAATATTGAAAAGTTGCGTTATCATAAGATAATTATCATGACCGATGCCGATGTTGATGGTTCACATATTCAAGTATTACTACTTACATTCTTTTATCGTTTTATGCCAGAACTTATTAAAAAAGGTCATGTTTACATTGCAAAACCACCACTATATAAAGTTCAATGGGGTAAAAATGTAGAATACGCTTATAACGATAATGAACTTGAACAAATACGTAAAAAAGTTGTTGGAAAGCCAAGTATACAACGTTATAAAGGTTTAGGAGAAATGGATTATTCTCAACTTGGAGAAACAACTATGGATCCAAAGAGTCGTACTTTAATACAAGTATCTTTAGATGATGCTTTAGAGGCTGATAGAGTATTTAGCATGTTAATGGGTGATGAAGTAGAACCTAGAAGAAATTATATTTTAGAAAATGCTAAATTCGTAGAAAACTTAGACGTATAGGAGGTGTGAAACAATGAGTGATAAAGATAGATTAAATGAGTTTATTGAAGCTGAAAAAGCTGAAGATAATAGAAGCAATATAGAAGTTGAAAACTTATCGGATAAAGTAAAAAAATCATTTCTTGAATATGCTATGTCTGTAATTGTTTCACGTGCAATACCAGATGTTAAAGATGGTATGAAACCTGTACATAGAAGAATTTTATATGGTATGAATGAAGCTGGTATTTATTCGACGACACCACATAAAAAATCAGCTCGTATTGTCGGTGATGTTATGGGTAAATATCACCCTCATGGAGACTCTTCAATTTATGAAGCTATGGTTCGTTTAGCACAAAACTTTTCAACTAGATATCCACTTGTTGATGGACATGGTAACTTTGGTTCAATAGATGGCGATGGGGCAGCAGCGATGCGTTATACAGAAGCTCGTATGTCTAAGATCGCTATGGAAATGGTAAAAGATATCCACAAAGATACGGTAGATTTAGTTCCAAACTATGATGGAGAAGATGAAGAACCAGTAGCATTACCATCAAGATTTCCAAATGTTTTAGTTAATGGTGCTACAGGAATTGCCGTTGGAATGGCAACAAATATTCCACCACATAACCTTGCAGAAACAATAGATGCAGCACTTGCAATTTATGAAAATCCAGATATTACTATTCATGAGTTATTAAATATTATTCCTGGACCAGATTT
>JALEMY010000008.1 GCA_022767485.1 Erysipelotrichaceae bacterium | reverse complement strand
TCAAAAAATTATCGTAATAAATAGACCACTTGAAGAGTCTTTAGATAGCAATGGATTTGTTATCATTGGCATCGCAGATTTTCTTTTAAGATTTATTAAATAAAATTTAAAATCTAGGCATGTTTAGGTATTAACATATTTGTGCCTAGCTTTTATTTATATAAAAATATAATTCCTAACGGGCCTGATACTTTTATTTTTGCTTATGATTTATCTATAAATTTAAATAAACAAAGCGCTTAGCAAATATAATAACTTAGATGGATTGACATTCCATTTAGATTTAGGGGCAATATAAACAGCAAAACCATATGAATGTCTTAAGAAAAAAAGATATAGAAAAGGTAATAGCATGGACAATTCCTTGATGGAAAGCTTCTTTGGTATTTTCAAAGTGGAATGTTTGATGTATATGAAAGATAGTTTAATAGTCGTAAATTGAAGAACACACTTAATGGTACAACGAAAAAGAATTAATGTAAAAAGAAAAGGATTATCGCCTATTCAATATAGATGATAATCCTTGACTCAATGACAATAATTTTATAGTTCAACTTGTTAAGTACACTTCAAGTTGTGCTTTTTTTATTGTTCTATAAATGGACGATCTATTTTAATTACAAGAGAATATTTATTATTTTTATTTTTAATATCTTTTTTAATTTCCTCAATCAAAGCTTGTAATTTATCATTGCTTACGTCAAAAGGAACGACCAAATCAAAAATAACATTAATGTTGTTTTCACCATTGGTAATTCTTAAATCGTGAAAAGAGAAATTTTGATATTTTGCTAACACTTCTTTTATCGTTTCATTTGCTTGTAATACTTCCTTTGAAGAAGTGTCGATAGGATCCATATGGATTGTAAGTTCAATATTGGTTTTTGCAAGGCAAATATGTTCGATATCATCGATGATTTCATGTGCTTCAACAATATTTGAATTCGCATCTATTTCCGCATGAACCGAAGCAAATTTTCTTCCAGGTCCGTAATCATGAATCATTAAATCATGTACACCAATAATCTGCTTTCTACTTAAAATTATGTCTTCTATTTGTTTGTATTCTTCTTCATCTACTGGCTTTCCAAGTAAGTCACTAATAGTTTTAACAACTAGTTTAACACCGTTAATACAAATGATAATTGATACAATAATGCCCATTATAGAGTCTAAATAAAAATAATATTCTTTTAAAAATAATCCACCAATTAATGTGGCGAAAATAATTGAAGATGAAGTTAAAACATCAGAAATACTATCAGTAGAAGTTGCCAGTAATACGGAAGAATTGATTTTTTTACCAAGGTATTTATTGTATGAATACATCCAAAGTTTGACAAGTAATGATAATGATAAGATTATCATCGATAAATAAAATGAACTATCAAGTAAAATTGCAGATGAGCCATTTTTAATTCCTTCAAATAGTTTTTCAAAAGAAGAAGTGAAAAGCTCAAAGCCAACAATAATAATAATAAATGAGACGATAAGCGTAGAAACATATTCTATTCTACCATGGCCAAATGGATGATCTTTATCTGGCTTTTTATTAGCCATTTTAGCGGAAATAATGCTAACTATTGAAGAAAAAGAATCGGTTAAATTGTTGAAAGCATCAGACATAATAGCAATAGCATTTAATAAAAGTCCAATAATTAATTTAACAGAAAATAATACGATATTACATATTATTCCAAGAATTCCACCAAGCACACCATATTTTTCTCTAACATTTTGATTTTTAACATCATCATAATTTTTTATAAATTTTTTTACTAAGAGTTTGATCATTTTTTTCTCCTTTAAAAATAATGATATAGTGAACTATATCATTATCATATTATTTAATATTCGTTTCAGTGGCAATGTAAATTGGACGATTTTTAACTTCATTATAAATTTTAGCTTGATATAATGCCATTATACCTAAAGCAATTAATATCACAGATGTTAATAAAACCATTACTAGAAGTAAAATAACCCAAGATAATAAACAATGAATACCACAAATTTCTAAAATAACTAAAGTAAAAGTAGCAATTAAATCTAAGACAAATAGTGCACAACCAAGTTTAATAATTAAGTATAAAGGTTGCAAAGTAAAGGCGATAAAACCTTCAATGGCATAGATAAATAATTTTTTAAAATTCCATTTTGTTTCCCCGGCACAACGCTTGATGTTTTCATATTCTAGCCATTTTGTTTTAAATCCGACCCAACTAAAGATACCCTTAGAAAAACGATTATATTCTTTCATTGATAAGATAGAATCAACCATTTTTCTTTTCATCATACGAAAATCTCTAGCACCATCAACAACTTCTGTTTGTGACCATTTGTTGATTAGTTTATAAAATTTTCTAGCAAACCAAGAACGTATTTTAGGTTCACCTTTACGTGTTACTCTTCTAGTAGCGACACAGTCCACGTTTTCTTCAATGATACTTTTATACATTATTTCTAGTTGTTCAGGTGGATCTTGTAAATCAACATCCATTACAACGACATAATCACCCTTAGATTTTTCAAGACCGGCATACATAGCCGCTTCTTTGCCAAAATTTCTAGAAAAAATAATATATTTAACATTTTTATCTTTTAAAGATAATTCTTTCATAATAGAAGACGTATTATCTTTAGAACCATCATCGACAAAAATTAATTCGTAATCTAAAGGTAACTTTTTCAAATTTAAAATGATTGCATCATAAAAAATTGGTAAAGCTTCTTGTTCGTTAAAACAAGGTACAATTATAGATAATAATTCTTTCATAGTAGACCTCCGTAATAATTATTGTAGTATATTTTAATAAAAAAAACTAGCAAATATTAAGAAATAGTGATAATATGGGAAAAATAGAACTAAATAGTGTATAATATATACATATTATAGGGGCAGTAATAATGAATAAAATAAAAGAAAAAATTATAGAAACATATAACAAAATAAAAAGCAACGAAAAAGTAAGAGCGTTTTGCCTAATTTATTTTTTAGGTTTGCTCAGTTTTTGTATTGTAGCAGCAAGAAACCATTTCACTATTCCAATGGGTGGAGACTATACTTTACAAACATATGCTTTTTATTCACAAGGATATTATCGTGTTTGGAATTTTATTAAAACAGGAGAGTTCCCTTTGTTTGATTTTACCAATTATTTAGGGGCCAATTATTTAGGAACTCAAAGTTTTTATTACGCTTATTCTCCTTTATTTTATTTGTTGTGTTTGTGGCCTGAAAAGTTTTTATATCAAGGAATTTTCTTTCATATGGTATTTAAATTTGCTGTTGGTGGCTTTTTTATGTATCTATTGCTTAGAAAATATTTTCATGTTTCTTATAAAATGTCTTGGATTGGAGGCTTTATCTATGCTTATTCAGGATGGTCGTTATTTTATCTATGGTTTCATTTTGGAGATGCGATGGCATTTTTTCCTTTATTTATTATAGGAATTGAAAAGTGTTTAAAAGAAAGAAAAGGCGGAATATTAACGCTAGGCTTATTCTTATGTGGAATGTCTAGTTATTTCTTTTTAGTAAACTATTGTTTGTTTGGAATATTATATGCTTTATATAGATGGGTATATATATATGGTATTAATAGTAAAAAAGGCTATAGTGCTAAAGTGCGTTTTGGTGTGTTGCTTCAAGGAGTGTTATATTGTGCAGCAGGATTGATACTTTGTGGAATTTGTTTGCTTCCATCTCTTCATGTTGCAATGTCAGCAAGTAGAACACAAACAAGTTCACAATATTTAACATCATTACTACAAACAATTTTTCTATATGATAATGATGCAGAAAAGATAATTCTTTTTAAGTTTAGACCATTCAAGGACATTTTTTCATTAACAAACTTTAAAGATATTAATCGTATATTATTTGTGTGGAGTGAAAGAAGTTATGCTGGAATGAAAGTTACTCCAATGGAAAATATAGGATATATTTTATCAAACTGGATTTATATGAATACTAACTGTTGGGATAATATAATGTTTGATAATAAAAATTTGGATAATACATTAGGAGGATTTTTTATTTCAACTCCCCTTACTATGCTTTTAATTCCAAGTATTGCAAGAACTATAAGAAGAAAAAGACCATGGGAAATATTTGGCGTATGTATGTGTTTGATATTACCATTTTTACCAATTACTGCTAATGCTGCCTTTGCTTTTACAAGCTTATATGGTAGATGGCAAATATGGCTTGTTTTAATTGGAATAATGTATATTATACCAACCCTTGATCGCTTTGAAGATTCAGATAGGAAATGGGTCACAATAAGTTTGATTGTTAATTATACGATTGCTATTGTGGTCTATTTAATGTCAAAACAAGTTGGCAAACTTCCAACAAGCGATGTCTTTAATATATTTGGTTTAAAAGTTCCAGGTTTTATATTATTATCGTTTATAGAACTTTTAGTAATGTTACTTGTCTGGGTTATTTATCGATTTAAAATATTTAAAGCGGCATTGATTAAAAATTTAATGACTATGATAGTAGTTATTGAAATTGGAACATCAATTGTTGTCACTGTGGAAAACAAAGGATATTGGAAATGGGATAGTTTTTATCTTTCACAACCACAATATGAAGAATTAACAACATTAATAGATGATATGAAAGAGGATGATCCTTCCTTTTATCGAATAATGAATACAGAGTCCACAAGAAGCATAATGAATTTACCAGCATCGCTTAATTATAATGGGGCTTCATGTTTTAATTCAACATATGATTTTGAATTGGATTATTTTAAATATCGTTCAAGAATGTCTTATGGTCCAAGTCTTACTTCCTGGTCTATGGGAAATCATGAAAAAAGATATTGGTTAGATCAATACATCGGTACAAAATATTACATCATAGATAAAAAAGATGCAAATAATGATAATTCAGAGTTTTATCGAGATCTTACAGAAAAATATGATGGTAGAACGTCGATGGATGAAAAAAGACAAGAATATCGCTTAAATTTACCTTGGAATTATGAGTTATATAAAGAATATGAATATTATGATGTATATATCAATAATAATTTTAATGGAATAGGGTATATGGTTGATAGATATATTGATTCGTCTACTGCAGGGCGTTATTCACCTGCAACATATTATGAAGAAATGTATACTACAACAGCAATAATTGAAGACGAAGATGTACAAATATGTAAAGATAATAATATACTTTATACGAATGGCATCGATAAAAAAACCAATACTTTTAAACAAAGCAATTGGGATTTATATTATTCACCTAGAAAAGATGTTTCTAAAACTGAAAAAAGAGAAGAATATAAGATTACTAGCAGTAAGTTTACAAAAAGCGAGATAGAAAAATATATAAAAGCATATGAAGGAAAACTTCATGGAAGATGGGTAGATAAAGGCTATTATGGTGACCAATTAATTTTAAAATTAAAAGATGGAAAAGAAAAACTTGCATCTGAGGCTAGCGATGATAATATGTGTTATGTTAGCTTGTTTTTTAGAATGGGACCAAGAGCATTAATTAGTTTTTATAATGGTGACACATTAGTTACTCAAGATGCGCATCACAACAGCGGAACATTAAACGGTTATAGATCTGAATTTAAAGATCAAAGAGGCTTTTATTTAAATCAACCAGTTGATAAAATAGTAATAGAATATATAGTGGATGCCACATTCAGTCAAGCATTTGATTCATCATCTATTCCTTTTATTGATGCAGAATATTTATATCAAAGTGATATAGAACAAATGGAAGAAAAAATTAGTGAAAACTTATTGAAGGATGTCACATATAAAAATAATAAATTTACTTTTAAAAGTACATCTGAGAAAAAACAAATTGCTGTTACTAATATTCCATTTGATGATGGATGGACACTAAAAACAAATGGTAAAAAACAAGATATTTTTAAAGTAAATGGCGGTTTTGTAGGCTTTTTAGTTCAAGAAGGGGAATATGAATATTCACTTTCTTATTTTACTCCAAAGTTAAAAGAAGGAATTGCTATGACAACAGGCGGGTTAATCTTCTTTATAGTTTTGTGGTTTGTTTACAAAAATAAGAAGATTTCTATTTTAAAAATAGAAGAGCAAATAGAAAAAGTTCATCTAGATAAAATGGAAAAAGAAGAAGAAAAAGAGATGAAAACATTCGAAGAAAACTGGAAAACAATAAAAGATAAGATTAAAAACTTTTTAAAGAAATAGAGGGGATAACATGTATAAGAGCGATTTAGAAATTGCAAGAGAAACTAAAATGAGAAAAATTGCTGATATAGCAAAAGAAATCGGTTTAAGTGAAGACGAATACGATTGTTATGGAAAATATAAGGCAAAAATTGACTTTAGTGTTTTTAATAAGCCATCTAAAAACGGAAAAGTTATTTTAGTAACAGCTATTACACCAACACCAGCTGGAGAGGGAAAGACGACAACTAGCATCGGCCTTGCTGAAGCTTTATATCAAATGAAGAAAAATGTCATGTGTGTTTTAAGAGAACCATCTTTAGGACCAGTAATGGGAATTAAAGGCGGGGCAGCAGGCGGTGGATATGCTCAAGTTATGCCAATGGATGAAATAAATCTTCATTTTACTGGGGATATTCATGCGATAACAACAGCAAACAATGCCATTTCTGCTTTAATTGATAACCACATTTATCAAGGAAATGAACTTAGAATTGACCCTGATAATATCACGTGGAAAAGATGCTTGGATTTAAATGATCGAGCTTTAAGATTTATTGAAATTGGTAAGGGCGGAAAGTTTGATGGAGTAACGCGTAATGATGGCTTTAATATCACTGTAGCTAGTGAAATAATGGCTATTTTATGCTTAGCAACAGACTATAAAGATTTAAGAAAAAGAATCGATTCTATCGTAATAGGTTATAATTTTGATAAAGAGCCAGTCACTGTTAAAGATTTAAAAATCGGTGGGTGTATAACATTATTATTAAAAGATGCTTTTAGACCTAATTTAGTACAAACTCTTGAAGGTGGACCGGTTATTATTCATGGTGGACCATTTGCCAATATTGCTCATGGATGTAATTCAATTGTCGCAACAAAAATGGGAATGACTTTATCAGATTATGTTGTCACAGAAGCAGGATTTGGAGCAGATTTAGGTGCTGAGAAATTTTTAGATATAAAATGTAGATTTGGAAACATTAAGCCAAGTGCTGTTGTCATCGTTGCAACAATTAGGGCATTGAAATCACATGGTGGAGTAAGCAAAGAAGATCTAACAAAAGAAAATGTTGAGGCCATGTTAAAAGGTACTGATAATTTAAGAAAACATATAGAAACAATTCAAGCATTTAAATTACCATTTGTTATTGCTATTAATGAATTTCCAACAGATAGTGAAAATGAAATAAAAGCGTTAAAGAAATGGTGTGAAGATAACAATTATGAAATTGCTTTATCAACTGTATGGGCAAATGGAGGCAAAGGTGGAATAGAATTAGCAAGTAAAGTATTAAGACTCGTTGAACAAGATAATCAGTTCCAACCTATATATGATTTAAATGATTCAATTGAAAACAAAGTTGAAAAGATTGCTAAAGTAGTATATGGAGCAAGTGGGGTAGAGTTTTCTAAAGAAGCTAAAGAGCAAATTGAACAATATAAAAAATTTAATTGGGACAAATTAGCTGTTTGTATCGCAAAAACACCTGCTTCACTATCAGATGATCAAACATTGATAAATAGGCCTGAAGGATTTATTATTCACGTAAGAGAAATAAGGCCGTCAATTGGAGCAGGATTTTTAGTATGTATTACTGGAAAAATTATGACAATGCCAGGTCTACCAAAGCAACCAGCCGCTTTAAAAATAGATTTAGATGAACAAGGAAATTCTATAGGAATATTTTAGAATAAGAAAATAAAAAGATATTCATACTATCTTTAGGAGGATAGTATGAGTAAATTAAAATGCGAAGAAAGAAGTTGTAAACATAATTGCTATTATACATGTAATAAGCAATCGATTATTCTAGATGATGATGCAATTTGCTGTTCTTATCAAAAAAAGCTCTTAGATGCTATAAATGAGGAATTTGCTAGCGAACGTTATCCAGAATATAGCGATGTAGAAACGGCAATTAATTGTAATGAAGAATCATGTTACTTTAATTACAATAATTTTTGTAAGGCCAGTGAAGTACGAATCGATTCTGATGCTTGGTGTTCAACTTATAGAAAAAAATAATTTATTAATTAAATAAGAGATAAAAGTCTAGAACTCTAGACTTTTATTATATTTTCCAATATAATAAAATATGTTAGTAAAAAAGGAGGTAGGAAGAAAATGTATCACATTATTTCAAATCCTATTTCTGGAAGAAAAAAAACAACAAATAAAAAAGTATTAGAAATATATAAATATTTAAATGATCATGGTATTAATTATTGTTTGTATGAAACAAAATATTTTGAACATCCTCTTGCCATTGCTAAAGAAATAACAGAAAAATATGAATCAGGGAACATTATCGTTATCGGGGGAGATGGAACCTTCAACGAGGTGTTAAATGGCATAAAAGACCTTAGTAAATGGAATATCGGTTTGATACCATCAGGATCAGGAAATGATTTTGCTAAGGCAATCAATCTTCCAATAAAAGATTTAATAGGTTGTTTAAAAATAATATTAAATAACAATTTAAAACAAGTAGATTACATTAAAGTTAATGATAAAATCTGTGTTAATGTTTTAGGGACAGGAATTGATGTCGAAGTATTATTAAATTTTGAAAAACACAAAAAATTAAAAGGAAGTTTTCGTTATTTATATTCATTGATCGAATCGCTTATTCATATTAAATGGCATGAATTCGATGTTTCTATAGACGATAAGGAATTTGAACATAAAAAAGGATTTATTATAACTTTATGTAATGGTAGCAACATAGGTGGAGGTATACCTATTTGTCCAAATGCTAATCCTATGGATCAAAAACTTGAATTTGTTTATGTAAGGCAAGTAAAGAAAAGAAAAATACCACGATATCTATTTTATTTATTAAAAGGGAAAATATTGACTTTAAAAGAAGTTGAGCATATTTATTGTCAAAAAGCAGTATTTAAATCAGATAGAAACCTAACTATTCAAATAGATGGAAATATCACAGATAATAGCAATATCTACACTTGTGAATTAGTTAGTAAAGGATTAAATATGTATCTATAAGATACAATGGAGGAGATAAAATGAAAAAATTTTTAGTTGAAACTTCTGCGCGTCATGTACACTTAACAGAAGAGACATTTAAAGCATTATTTGGAGAAAACGCTCAGTTACATGTTAAGAAAATGCTTTCTCAACCAGGGCAATACGCATGTGAAGAAAGAGTTAGTGTTGTAGGTCCAAAAAAAGAATTAGCAAACGTATCAATTTTAGGACCATTTAGAAAAGCAAATCAAGTTGAATTATCAATGACTGACGCAAGATCAATTGGTATTGTAGGTGTAGTAAGAGAATCTGGCGATGTTGCATTAACTCCAGGTTGCACTCTTGTTGGACCTTGTGGACAAGTGAATATTTCACAAGGTGTTATAGTTGCAAAAAGACATATTCATGCAACAACAAAAGATGCTGAAGAATTAAATGTTAAAAACGGTCAAATTGTCAAAGTTAGACTTGAAACACAAGGAAGATCTCTTATTTTTGATGATGTAGTTGTTAGAGTATCAGATTCATATGCTTTAGCTATGCATATTGACACTGATGAGTCTAATGCTGCAATGTGTGGCAAAGAACAATACGGAGAAATTGTTGATTAATAGTTTAAACAAAATAAAAAGTAATATCTTAAAAAATATTACTTTTTTTTAATTATATATCATATTTTGCATTTATTTGTGCAGGTGTTTTTCTTAATAATAAAACACAAGGAAGAATACCTAAAACAATAAAAACTAAATATAAAAAGATAATAGCAAATAAATAAGATACTATAGGAAACGAAAATGATGAATTACTTAATAAAGAATTAATAAATAGATTGATTAGTCCATTAAAAAATATCGTTATAATGTAACCAAAGACGGAAGTAAAAGTGGCTTCAATTAAAATATCTGCAAGAAATTGTCGATAAATTTGTCTTTTTGAAGCACCGATAGAACGGTATACACCAATGGTTTTAATTTGTAAAATTATTTTACTTTTCATTGAAAAATAAATATATACGATAACGAAAATTAATAATATTATGGTGAAAACAATATATACTGTTCTTGACTGTTTGTTTTCGATCAAAACGCGGATTCTATCGTATTCATAAGGACTGTTACTTTTTATTTTATAATTAGATAATTGATCAATTTTATCTTCGTTAATTTGATAACTTACTAGGTCATAATAATTATCTTTGGCAATTAAAGCCTTTAAATGTCCTTTATTAGTTGTAAGTACTTCTAATACTGATAAATTTTTTGAATAATAATATCCAACCACAGTATAATCATCGATAACTTCATTAATTTGATATTTAGAATTCACATTAACTAATATTTCTTTTTCATTTTTTGGTAATCTACTGTTTTCGTCTCTATAATTATCCAACTTAAAAGAAAATTTATCAATAGATTGAATATTTATTAGCGTATCTTGCAAATATGTATTAGTAAAATCATAAGACACTTGATAACCTAAAAAAGATTTATCTAATGTAATGATGGCACAATCATTGCTTTTAAAAAATCCGACAATAACGTGTTGTTCAAAAGAATCATTAAGTGAAACAAGATTTTTGAAGATATCGTTGACGATTATTTCATTTGAAGAAGCAATATCACGACCTTCGCATATTTGATAATCTTCATAATATTTATAACAAATTGAATAATTTTCATTTGCTATCTCATAATTGTTTTTTTCATCATTAATAGTTGAATTGAAACTAATTTGATAGAAAACATCATCAAAATAAACACTATTAGTTTCATTTTTACTAACACCACAAATGTCATATGTTTGATTTTTGTAAAAATGATTGATTTTAGCATTTATTAATGAATCATAGTTGCCATTTTTTATATTTAATGATGATAATAGATAATCGGCTAGTGACTTTCCAATAACTACTTGATTTTCAAATGGTTCTTTTCCACATAATAAAGAGGAAGAAGATAAACAATAAGGATAAGCAAAAAAACGAAGGTCCACATTTTTTTTACGTATTGAATTATATTGGTAATTCAATGATAAATAATAGCCATCGCAATAATAAATATCAGTAATTACTTCTTCGTCTATTAAATTATTTAAAGAAGAAACAGAAGCGTGCGGTTGCATATTTTCATAAGAATCCAATTCATCATCAAATAAATAAGTTACGTTTTCACTAGAAAAATTAGTGTCATCGATCGTAGAATATGATTGATAACTAATACTGCATAATGCCATAGCTATTCCTACAAAAGCAAAAATAATATGAAAAACTTTGGCTTTTTTTCTAGCATGAATAAAGGAAAAGAAGGCTTTTTTAATATCTTTTAAAAATAGTTTAAATGAGAAGTTTTTATGTGGTTTTTCATACCAAGAAATATCAAATGAAAAATTATTAACTTCTTCTTGATCCATTTTTTTATAGTGTTCATCGACAAGTTTTATGTTACTTTGATCAATTAATTGCACTTTTTTGTTCGCTTTTAAATATATTGTGTCGTTTTGATAAACTAAAGTTAATTGAATGTTTTCACTTTCTAACTTCTTAGAATATAAAGACATAGATAGATTTTCATCTTTAATATCGTTTTTAGCAAAGTCTTTTAAATAAATGGTATTATCCACTTTTAGATTTAACATGGAAGAATCGTTAGTGTTTTTAGTGTCTTCTATGATACAGCCATCTTTAATCTTAATGATACGATCGCTATAAAAAGAAGCGATTTCTTCGTTATGAGTGACGAGTAAAACTAAGGTTTTTTCACTTAACTTCTTTAAAATATTCATGACTTCAATAGTGTTTTCACTATCTAAATTGCCTGTTGGCTCATCAGCTATTATCACTTTACATTCTTTTAATAACGCTCTAGCGATGCTTACTCTTTGTTGTTGTCCTCCAGATAATTTATTTACCATCTTTTTGCGATATTTATAAAGGTTTACAGCATTTAAAACATAGCTGATTCTTTTTTCTTGCTCTTTATTATCTAAAATTCCATTTATTTCTAATGCTGTTTTTAAATTATCATATATAGACATATTGTCAATTAACAAATAGTTTTGGAAAATATAGCCGATATGTTCTTTGCGATATGTGTCATTAATAATCTTCTTTTCATCATCATAAAAGATGCTACCATTATCGCTTTTATCTAATCCTCCTATAACATTTAAAAGAGTTGTTTTACCACAACCACTTTTGCCAACAAAACTAACAAGTCCGCTATCAGGTAAAGTTAATGTAACGTCGTTGATAACGTGTATTTCATTACTTTTATTTTTATTGTAAAACTTATTTACTTTATTAAGGAAAATCATTTTATCTATCCTCCTTTAAACTGCTTGTCACACTAAATTTAAAGAGATTATTATTAAATTTCTTAGCGATGGAATAAGTAAAAAATAATAAGACGAATAGATAAAGTAAAGATGGCATTAGTTCAATTGGTTTAAGGATTTTTAAAGCATTAATAGAATATATTAAAATGAAAGAAATAATATAAGCGCTAGCAATTGAAGAAAGACCAATTAACATTACTTCACTAATTACAATCTTTCTCATATCTTTCTTAGTGATACCAAGCGTTCTAGCAATCTCATAGTCTTTCTTTTTAGATTCGTATATTTTAGATAAAATAAAGTAAGTAATAGAAAAACCAAGTAACAAAAATATGGAAGCGATAAACATTAAAGCATAACTTGTTAGTTTATCCATCAAGTAAGTAGCATCAAATTCCTCGTGTATATTAAAAGGATAATCAGCAGTATAATCAAGTTGTTTTAATTGCCTTATAGTGTCTTTAATTGATGATGAGTAGACACTTGCCTCATAAACATTGTTGTTTAAAAAGCAAGAAAGTGAAAATGTTAATTTTGGAGTAGGAATATTCTCATAATTAATTTGATATGAATCTTTTGAAAGTTGGTAGAAATTAGCTAACATTAAAAAGTATTCATCATCGACATAAGAGTTAGGAAGTGATAAAGTTATTGATGAATATTGATCATCACAAATCACATCCATAAAAAATATTTCGTCCATATAATTTTTATTATGAAGTGAAATAACTTTACCACTAGTAAACATATATGTGTGCAATGCTTTTTCAAGGGTATTATTTCCTGTAAGAGTTGTTGCATTAATAGATGATGATGTTCCATAACCTGATAAAATAAACGAGTAAGGTTTTTCAATATCAATGATAATTTCTTTATTGATATATTCATCAAGTTTCTGGTTTTTATTTTCTTTTGGAATTACTAGAAATACTTCTTTATCATTTATAGGAGCCCGCCCATTTTTGATTTCATATGGGACATATCTATTATATAAAAAAGCATGATTTTCTTCATCAATAGTGTAATAAAAAAATGTATCCTCATAAAAAGGATTAGTTACAACGTTATCAAATTTTTCATTTAAAGTAGCAACATCAAGTTGTTGATGGTTTGCATTATATACATATAAACGATTGTCTTGTAAATTGACGTATTGATTGTTTCCAAAATATGATGAAGTAAAAGAATATTGAATCAATTGAAAGGCAAATAAAACAACCATAGAAATAAAAAAGAAAATACTAAATAAAAGCATCGTTTTTTTAGGTGTAAACAAAACATTATTTTTAGCTATAGAAACGCATGTTTTTAACAATAATGGTTGATAATCTAAGTTTACTTCAACATTATCATCATCATTAACTTTCTTAAATGTTATATCTTCAATAATCTCACCATCATTAAGTTTTATTTTTCTTGTAGCGTAGTTTTTAATAGATTCATAATCATGAGTTACAAATAAAACTAGTTTATCCTTAGAAATAGAATAAACAAGGTCAATTATTTCCTTGCTTGTTTTACTATCTAAATTTCCTGTTGGTTCATCTAAGGCTAATATTTCACAATTTGATGCTAAAGCTCGTGCAATTACACAACGTTGCTTTTCTCCTCCAGATAAATGACTGCCTTTATTTTTTTCTTTTCCATGTAAACCGACTTTTAAAATGTATTCTAAAGCGATTTTTTTGGCTTCTTTACGACTTTTTTGGCATGCTAAAAGAGGGAGCATAACATTTTCTAAAACAGAATATGATTCAATAATGTTGTAGTTTTGAAAAATAAAACCGACTTTATTTTTTCTAAAATCATCCATATCTTCAAGTGAAAAATAGGAGGTGTCATTACCTTTATAATAGATTTCTCCTTCGTCAAAAGAATCGATTTTAGCGATAACATTTAAAAGAGTTGATTTTCCACTACCACTATCACCTGTTATAGCGACAAATTCGCCTTTATTCAATTTTAAATTGATATTTCTAAGGCCGATATTAGTCAAACCGTTAGAGGAATAAAATTTATTAACTTTTATAAGTTCAATCATTATTTTCTCCTTTCATAAAAGACGATAGTATTTGAGTAAAAAGTTCATTTTTTGTTTTAAAAGATGTAAAAGTAATGTTTTGTTTATGACAAAGAGTTTTTAAATTTTGAATAATACGATTGTCTTTTAAATGATAATACGTTGGAATGCATGGTTTTACTATAGAAAAGTCATCGTTTGAAATAACGCATACTAACGGTAATAACAAAGTTATATTTTTATCGCATAAAACTACTTTCTTTTCACTATATGCTTCTTGTAATTGCTCATATGTTACATCATTTACTATAACTTTACTATATATGTTTTTATCTTTTAAAAATTCATTAAATTCGTATAATAAGCTAACTTCACTAAATTGGATTACTTTAAGTGACAAATGGAAATTATGTTCTTTATTTAGTTTTAACATTAGTTTTTGTTGTTTCATTTTGTTTAATTATCTCCAAGGCTAAATTGTTGTATGCTTTAGCAGCATTGCAACTTTTATCATAATGATTAATAGGTTTTCCTTTCTTTTGAGACATAGGAATTTTAATAGATTGTGGAATAAGTGTTTGATAAACACGCTCTTTAAAGAAAGTTCTAACTTCCATAGAAACTTCATTGTCAAGTTTCAATCTTCCATCGAACATAGTAAGTAATACACCAGCGATATTTAGCCGATTATTGATACTTTTTTGAATTTTTCTAATAGTGGAAAGTAAGGAAATCAAACCTTCTAATGCGTAATATTGACATTGAACAGGGACGATAACACTGTCGCAAGCAACAAGAGCATTGATATTTAAAAAGCCAAGAGATGGCGGACAATCAATCAAAATATAGTCATAATCATCTTTAATTAAATCAAGTTGTTCTTTTAATCTAACTTGTTTTTCTTCAATAGAAGTGGCAATTTCAAAATCAACCATTGCAAGGTGGATAGTTGCAGGAATAATATCAAAATTATAAGAAGTATGATAAATGCATTGAGCAATATTGCTTTTTTTTAAAATAACATCACTGATACTGTGATTTAGCATATCCTTGTCTAATCCTACACCACTAGTAGAACTTCCTTGAGGATCCATATCGATAAGTAACACTTTTTTATTGTTTTCAGCTAATGTTGAAGAAAGATTAACAGCGGTTGTCGTTTTCCCAACACCGCCTTTTTGATTGCAAATCGCATGTATTATTCCCATAAAAGCACCTCTTTTGTGTGATAATTATACCATTTATAGATAGTAAATAAAAGACAATTAGAAAAAAGCTTCATAAATATGAAGCTTATAATTCTCTTAACGAACCTGCAGATACAATGTCTACATAACTATTAAAACAATTATTTTCTAAATTGTTTGCATCATAGTAGTTGATAGAAACAGGTAGATGTTTTTCTTCAAGTTCATCAATTTTACTAATTTTGTTTTTAACGAACAATTGAAGACGTCGAATAGTATAATTTAATCTTTCTTTTAATCCGCCTAAACGAATAATATTTTTTTCAAATCCAAAAGATTTATTTTCTTTGTGCCATTGATTTTCAAACGAATTAATAAAGATATCTAATCTTAAACAAACCTTTTTGATTTTTCTAATATCTTCCTTTATTTTTTTAATGTTTTTATCACAATAATGCTGATAAATCATATTACCTAAATTCGCTTTAATTGATAAAACATTAGCTAAATCATACAATGTTTGAAATAAGTAACCATATTCTTTATTAGCGATGTTTTTCTTGATTTTCTTAGCTGAAAGAGTAAATAACAATGAAGCATTTTTAATGACTGTTTCATTGAATAATCCTTGAAGTAAATCATTATATAAATAGATAAAAGATAAATTATTAAAAGATAAATCATCGTCTTTTAAAGTTAATCTATTAAGCTTGTCAGCCAACAAGAAATCGTTAAAATCCATACCGATTACATCTTTAAAATACTTTTTGCTTTGTGCATTTAATTTAATATCATGAGCAAGCAAAGAAACATAAAATAATGTTGGAAGTATTGAAAACATACTAGCTTCTGCGCCACCATCACCCCAGGATGTTAGCAAATAACGTTTCACATCAAATTTTATGCAACTTGCTATTTGTTCATCAGCTGCTAAAAAAGAATAAGTGTTATTAGCTACAAAACCGCTCCACTTTTGTGCCCCACCAGCGAAGGCGAAATTGTTGTTTGTTATTTTTTTATAAAGAAGAAATTCTTCTTCGCTTGCTTGTTTTTCTTTTTTCCAATATCTCCAAGAAACAGGAGTTATGTTTGAAGGAATGTCAATTTTAAATTCATCTTTGTTATCACATTCGTTATAAGCATTAAAAAGCATATCTGCCCAGATATCACAAACAAATCCGTATTTTTCGGCAATTTTTGAAACTCTTTGTAAATGATATTCCATTATTTTATATGTTTTTTCGCGCCCGTTGATATCTAAATATTTACCTCTTCCTAAAGCCCAAGCTTCATCCATGCCAATATGAATTTTTTTACAAGTAAACATCTTTGATATGGAACATAACATTTTATCGATAAGTTCGTATGTTCTTTCATCTTTTACAGTTAAGATATCATCGATTTCAAACAAGGAAGTATAAGGCTTATGTCTTTTTATTCTTCCTAAATGGGCAAGCGTTTGAATGCATGCTCTAAGTTCGATATTTTTTGATATGCAATATTGATCTAATTCTTTAATTTCCTCTTTTGAATATCTACCTCTCATATAACCAAAATAGGGTTCATTATCAATTTCATAGATGTCTTCGGTATAAAGCATTAAGTAGTTATAATCAAAAGCACTTAATATATCTACTAATTTTTTTAAATTATCAATGGTAGGCACAGCTCCTCTTGAACAATCAATCATATAACCAAAATCATTAAAAACATTATTTTTATTAAATAGCATATAAATAATCTCCTTATATTGCCATTTTAATAAGAGTAAAAAAGAATAGCAATAGTAAATATTGATAATATAAAATATTGTCATATTTATTATCGACAAGATAGACTATAAACAAGAACATTTAAGCTAGGCTAAAACAAACTTTAGCATATAGAAAAATATTGATTCAATAGCATTTTAATAACTATTTTTTTAAAATTACAAAGCATAATATAGAAAATTTTACTATTTTATTATTAATAATAATATTGTATAATATTGTAAAGAATTTTTAAGAGTTTAGCACTTGAAAGGAATAAATAAAATGAGAATTAAACATATTTTATATGTTTCTATATTTACTTTATTATCGCTAATATTTCCTTTAACTTCTGTATCAGTTCATGCAAATGATACAGTTTTTGATTTTTCAAAAAAAGATTCTCAAACGACGTCTACTCTTGATGCTATAAACCTAATTAAAGTTATCACAAATGGTGATGTGACAAACGCTGAACAAGAATTTCTTCAAGATCAAGAATATAAGATGCTTTATGAAAGTAAGATTCCACAATCTTATATTACAACCAATCTTCATCATCAAAATTTAACGATTATAGCAGATGAATATTCATATACAACACAAAATAACGAAATAATAACTTGGATTCCATATCAAGCAAATTTGAGTGATAACACGCTATTTTTCGATAAAATTGATAATCGTTACATATGTAACTTTAATGATGTTCAAGAAGAAAGTGAAAGCGTTGATATTACGTATATAGCAGAATTTACATTAGATAATCAAAAAGTTAACCAATTGATAAATTGCGCATATAATGTAGCTCATGATTATGTTATTAATCAAACGATTGAAAAAGAAACTCAAAAATATGAACAAGCATACGCACAATACTTGCTTGATAAACAAGCATATGAACAATATTTGCTTGATAAAGAACAATACATAATCGATTATCAAAAATACCAAGAATACGTTTTATTAAAACAACAATATGATGATGATAAAGTAAGATATGATGCATATATTAAAGAATACAATCAATATTTGTTAGAAAAAGAACAATATGATCAATATGTTGAAGAATTAAAGAAGTATAATGAAGCAAGAGAGGCATATGAAAAGTATTTAATAGACAAAGCAAATTACGAGCAAGCATATGAAACATTCATTGCAAAATATCCAAACTATAAAGCAGACAAAATAAAAATCGATTATCAATTAAAAGCGATGGAATTGATAGATACACCGATGACTTCTCTTCAAAGAACGGTTTATGATGCAATACTTGGAAACACGGTTACATCGGTGTTAGATAGAAAATCTGAATTAGTACAATTAAATGTCGATGGGAAAGTAGTAGATGATGCCGAAAAAGCCACAAAGGCGCTAAGAGAAATATTTGTGGATTATTTTTCTTTTAATAACGATAAAGAAAAGTACGCTTATTATTGTTCAAATTATGTTGCCATTAGAAAAAATTTAGAGTTGTTATTAAGATCCCTTGATAAACTATATAGATCAGGTTTTGTTTCACAGGTTTTAAAAAATTACTTTCCAGCGGAAAATCGTTATGAAGAAAAGTATTTAATATTGATTTCTCAACTAGCAATGATAAGTATGGCAATCGACGCAAAACCAGTAAAAAACTATGAGATGGATTTAAATCCATCATTTGAAAATGCGGCATATTTTTCTTATTCATATATTATAGGAAATAGTGGAAAGACAATATTAGAAAACTTAGAAAATGTCATTTATATCGAAGATATCGATGAAAACGGCTCATATGTTCGAAACACATATCCTGAAGAGCCACCAATAAAGCCTCAAGAGATAATAGAGCCTTTAAGACCAAAAGAAGTGGCTATTCCAATAAAACCTATAGAAGTAGCAAAACCTGAAGAAGAACCAGCAGTTGTAAATAAACCATCAGAAGTAATTGAAGTTATAAACCCTATTGAACCAACACCATATGTTGTTGATGAAACAATCGCATCATTAATTGAAGAATATAATGAAAACCAATTGGTTTATAAAGAAGAATATAATGAAGATGTCATTATAAATTTAACTAGCACATTTACTAAAAAATACAAAAATGTCGATTATGTTAGTGTGGCATTTTATGATCAATTCGGACAATTGATTAATATCTATCAAACAGATAAGGGCTCATATATTACTTACGATGATATATTACCAAGCAAACAAGAAGATAAGCAATATAGTTTATATAGATTTGATTATTGGCAATATGAGGATGGAACGAGACTTGATTTAAATAACGTAATATATGAAGGAAGTGTATATCCTGTGTTTGCAGGAATAACTCTTCAAAAGTATGAAGTGACATGGATTGTTGATAAAAAAACAATCAGTGAGATTTATGAATATGGAGACATGCCAATATATAAGGGAGACTTAATAAAGCCTTATGAAGGAAATTATTGCTTTGTTTTTGATAAGTGGAATCAAAATATTACAAATGTTGAAGAAGATGTTATATATGAAGCTATATTTGTAAAATTGCCGATTGTTTCTAATAAAAATGGTGAGGCTAATCGGGTTTATATAGAAAACGATATTATCAACATTGAGTATTTTGAAGATGAAAATAATATAGTAATAGATTTATTTTTACTATATGAGAACATTATCGATGAAGAGAGCAATTATAAACTACATATCACCACAGTTAATTACGATATTGAGTTTTCATCATTAACGCTAAAAAGGATGAAAAACAACAATATTATATATATTGAGCCAACATATCAAAAGTTAGATAATGGCGAATATACATTTGTTATTAAACTGCTAAATCAAGAAGGAAATGCAAATTTAACTTGTGATATTGATGTTGTATTATACGGCTTTAAATTTAATTCTACTCACTCTTATTTATGTTTTGAAAATGAAGAAAACGAAGAAACAAAGGTTAGAGCAGAATTCAATTCAAACACGATGAAAGCAGCAATTAAAGCAAACAAGCAATATAATATCAAGGAAAAATATAGCATTAATATCGCTAATTATTCATCTGAAATTTTCGATTTTGAAGTTTCAGCAACACAAGCAAATGTCGGTGAATTCATTAGTATTTATGTTGCCGTTAAGCAAGAAGGAATCATATTTAATGGAGTGAATGTTGTCGATATATTTTATAATGAAATAACACTAGAAAATGGTGGCTTTGTTATGCCTAGAAACGATGTATACATTTCCTTACCATATAGCGTAGAAAAGTTCATCGTTGATTTTATTGTCGATGGCATCGTAATTTTTTCGAAGCAATATCAGTATGGGCAGACCTTAGAGTTACCAACAAACCCTAAAAAGGCAAGCGATGAAGAATATAGTTATACATTTATAAAATGGGACAAAGAAATCGTAAGCATAGTAAAAGAAAACACACAATACGTTGCAGTTTTTGAAAAGATTCCATTAGAAAAGATAGAATCACATGAAAAAATCAGCTATATTAAGCTTGCAAAAGATGCTGCTACATCATTTATAGAAATTTTATTGGTCACAATTATGTTAATAAGAAGGAAAAGAAGAGGGAAGATAAGAATTTAGGGAAGAAATCTTCCTCTTTTTTTTAAAAAAAGAAAGTAAATAAAAAAAAATTAAAAAAAGTGATTTTTTTGGTTTAATTCTTTATAGAATTAGTATATAATTACGTCAGGGGGATAAGTATATGAAAAAAATTAATACTTTTTTGAAGACTACGATTCTCGGAATATTAGCTTTTTTAATGGTTTTTTCTGTAACATTTGATTTTAAAAATGCAAAAGGGGCATTAAATGTTAAAGCTGTTTCGACTTCAAAAGTCTACACCACAGATTTTTATACACTTTCATACGAGGATAATGAAGTAAAGTTGCTTTTAAATCCTAGCGTTAGTGTGTATGATAACATAACAAAAGAAGATTTTGTCACATTTAAAAACAATGTGGTTTCTATTGCGTATGAAGCCATTTTGGATGATTTAAACTTCAATACAAGTTCATCATCAACATCTTCAGTAAGAGCTAGAAGAAATGCAGCCAATCCTTTAGTTGGACAAGAGATTGACATTTCAAGTGTCACAAGTCTTATTTCATCACAACTTGTCGATTTAGATTCAATCGATGAAGCTCTAAGTGAAAATGGTAAATATGACGTTTTGGTTCAATACTATGTTGATCGTTATGTTGACAATTATGTTGCTGCAAATCCAGAAGCAGACGCTGATGCTGTTTTTGCAGAAGTATCATCTACATTAACTGATTCAATTCAAAACGTTGTTAATGATGTTTACGCAAGTGAAGGAATCACTACAGTACCAGATGTATCACTAAAGATCGACGCTGTATTAGAAGATGTTGCAAATGGCGCAAGCGTTTCTATTTCACTTAGTGATGTTACTGATATTGCTAAGTCAGTTACTAGTTCTCAACAAATCACTGATATCATCAATGACATTGATGTAAAATCTGAAATCAAAGACATCGTTACAAATTCTGGAGCAGATGAAATCAAAGATTTCTTTATCAGTGTTGACATGGGCGTTATCGCTGATGTGTTTAATAGCGTTGAAATTTCAAACCAAGATACAAAAGATATAATCAATTCAGTTGGTGCTGATACTTTCATTGATATTGTCGATACAGTTGGAATCGATAATTTCAAAGAATTAGCAGAAGCAATTAACTTTACAAAGTCTGATTTAGAAGAAGTTATTAAAGATAACGTTTCTAATGTTTCTCTTTCATCATTCGTTCAAATGTTAAAGAGTCTAAAAGTTAATGGCAACGCTCTTTATGAAAACAACTCATTTGTGATGGATGGCTTTGTATCATTTATTAAAAGCTTACCAAAACCATCTGAAATCGCAGAATTATCAGATGCAGAAATGAATTGGAGTTGGACTGTTGAAGCTGTTACAACTTTTGGAACAGTAGGATTCGACTTAGTTCTTGGCTTTGATGGCGATTGTTCAAAAATTAGAGCAGTTGCAAGAGAAATTGCCAATGTAGTTGATTTTGATTATGCTGATGGCGTTTACAATGTTACATTAAATGTCCCAGAACGTTTAGATAATGTTGTAACAAGAATTGCTAATAGTTCTGCTGTTTCTGATAATTTAAAGCACTTTGCTTTTGATAGTTTATCTTCAACAGTTGATGAACTTTATAATAAATTTACAAACAAAACATTTGAAAGTTATCTTGAAACATTAAAATCTATCGACTATCAAATGATTGTACAAAATTTATATAATGCTGAAAATTTAAATAGATTATTTGGAACAGACTACTTCACAGATGCAAAACTTGATGCATTTGTTGATGATGTAATGAGACTTGTTTCAAAAGCATCAAATTTAACTTATGATAATATTAAAAACTTTGTATCAAGATATGTTGACATTTCAGCATTAGATGGTACAGCAGTTGAAACATTAGTTAATAAAGCTACAAATGTATTAAAAGAAATTGATGCACTAGCAATCGACTCTTCTTTATTAAGAGAATTTATCGACCCTAACTCACAATATACAAATGAAAATATTTACAATTATATTGATAAATTAGAAAGATATGAACATTACTTTAATCGTGTTATGGACTATGTTGCAAAATTATATGAAGCAGCACCAGATCGCATTAAAGATAATACTATGATGGACTTCTATAGAGGAAATGGTTCATTTAATTATAGTGGAACAATCAATTTGGATTTCGAAAAAATATTAACAACTTTATCATCTAGATATGGTGAGACAATTTACACTGCATTAAGCACAGTATTTGATAGACTACCAACAAGCGTTAGCGTATCACTTACTGCTAAATTAACAGATTTTTATGGTGTAACATATCATTATGAAAATGGAACAAAACAAGGAATTCTTGCTGAAGGCATGGATTTAGATTATTTTGCTAATGTTTCAGAAGAAATTTATGGTTGGGTAGATGCAAATGGTGATATCTATACAACAATGCCAAGTAGAGATATCGAATTATATGCAATTTATGATTTTGATGTCGTTGCTAGTGAAGGTGTAAACAAAGTATATGATGGCCAAGAAAGCAATATTTTTGTTACTCCAACAGTTTCATTAGAAGGATATGATTATTCATATCAATGGTATAAAGATGATGTTGCAATTGCTAATGCTATAAATTCAAGTTATACAGTAACTAATGTTGCTGACTCAGGCATTTACTATTGTGTAGTAAGTGTTGATAGTTATGGAATTGTAAAGAAATCTGATGATATCGAAGTTATAATTTCCCCTAAAGAAGTAAGTATAACAGATGTAACTTGGGATTACACAAATCCATTTACATATGATGGCACAGAAAAGACAGTTAAATTGCTTAATGTACCAGAAGAAGTAAATGTAGCTTACACAGATAATGTTAAAACAGATGCTGGAGCATATACAGCAAATGCAGTAGTAACATTAAAAGATGAATTTGCAAGCAACTATGTATTAGTTGGTAATGTTGACGATTTATCTTGGATTATTAATAAAGCAGAAGTAAGTCTAGCAGATGTATCTTGGAATTATACAGCTCCATTTACATATGATGGCACAGAAAAGACAGTTACATTGGTTAATGTACCTGAAAAAGCAAATGTAACTTACACAGATAATGTTAAAACAGATGCTGGAACATATACAGCAAGTGTTGTAATTACATTAAAAGATGAATTTGCAAGCAACTATGTATTAGTTGGAAGTGTTGATGATTTATCTTGGAAAATTAATAAAGCAGAAGTAAGTCTAGCAGATGTATCTTGGGATTATACAGCTCCATTTACATATGATGGAACAGAAAAGACAGTTACATTGGTTAATGTACCTGAAAAAGTTAATGTAACTTACACAGATAACGCTAAAACAGATGCTGGAACATATACAGCAAATGCAGCAATTACATTAAAAGATGAATTTGCTAGCAACTATGTATTAGTTGGTAATGTTGACGATTTATCTTGGAAAATTAATAAAGCAGAAGTAAGTCTAGCAGATGTATCTTGGGATTACACAAATCCATTTATATATGATGGAACAGAAAAGACAGTTACAGTAGTAAATGTACCAGAAAAAGCAAATGTAACTTACACAGATAATGTTAAAACAGATGCTGGAACATATACAGCAACTGCAGCAATTACATTAAAAGATGAATTTGCTAGCAACTATGTATTAGTTGGAAGTGTTGATGATTTATCTTGGATTATTAATAAAGCAGAAGTAAGTCTAGCAGATGTATCTTGGGATTACACAAATCCATTTATATATAATGGTACAGAAAATACAGTTACATTAGTAAATGTACCAGAAAAAGCAAATGTAACTTATACAAACAATGCCAAGACAAACGCTGGAACATATACAGCAAATGCAGTAATTACATTAAAAGATGAATTTGCAAGCAATTATGTATTAGTTGGTAGTGTTGGTGATTTATCTTGGAAAATTAATAAGCAAGTTATTGAATTATCTAATTTGGTTTGGGATTATTCAAATCCAATCGAATACACAGGTTCGGAAATCTCTGTAGTATTTACAACAGATAGTTTATTAAATGTATTATCTATTAGATATATTGGAAATGTAGAAATTGATGCTGGAACATATACAGCAAGAGCTGTTGTAACATTAACTGATGAAGCAAATTATGAATTATCTGGTTCAGTTGATACATTATCTTGGACAATTTCTAAAAAAGCAGTTAACGTTTCAACTTTACAATGGAATTATACAAACCCATTCCCATATGATGGTAAAGAACATGTTGTAACATTAATTGACGTTCCTACTACTTTAGATGCTCACTATACAGGAAATAGAGCATATAATGCTGGAACATATACAGCTACAGTTTCATTTACAACTAAAGATAACAACCACGAAGTAGTTGGTGAAGTTGAAGATTTACAATGGAAAATCATCGATGAAACAAATCCTGAAGTAATCGATATATTTGAAAAGATTACAACAACTTATACAGAGCCATTTACATATAATGGTTTACAACAAGGCATTACAATTAACAATACTTATCCAACAGCATTAAGAATTACTCTTTCTGGAACTCAATATGCAACAGATGCAGGTGAATACAAAGTTGTTGTAACAGTTACAGTTAATAGTAATATTTATGAATTAAAAGATGGAATTGATACAATTGAATTTAATTGGACAATTAATCCTCAAACAATTGATGTATCAAATGTTACATGGGATTACACAGAACCATTTACATATAATGGCAGTGAAAGAAGTGTTTCATTAGTAAATGTTCCATCACACGTTGTAGTCCATTTAAATGGAGATCAAGCAAAGACAAATGCTGGAACATATACAGTTACAGCAACATTAAATGCTGAAAATGCAAACTATGTATTAAGTGGCCAAATGGCACAACCTGAATTAGTATGGACAATTAATCCTGTTCAAATTGATTTAGCAAATGTTAGATGGAATTATACAGAACCATTTAAATATGATGGACAAAAACATACAGTTTCTCTTGTAAATGTTCCAGGTCATGTATTGTATGAAATTAATGGTATTTCAAGTGCTAAAGCCGCTGGTATTTATACAATCAAATCAGTAGCATTTAGAACAGATAATGCAAATTATGAATTGATCAATGTTCCAACATTAACATTAACTTGGTCAATTATTGATGATACTCCTCAACCTCCAGTAATTGTTGGAAGCTTTGAATTAGTTGATGGATCAACAGGTGCTGTAATTGGTGTAATTGAAGCTGAAGAAGGTTTACCTGAAGGATATTCAGCAACTGCAAGTGTTGTTGCAACTCCAAATGTTGATTTAACAACAGTATTTGAAAATGGTGGTACATTTGTTGTAGTTTACAATATCGTATTCTATGATGAAAATGGTAACGCTATTAGCATTCCAGCTAATTCACGTGGATCATTCACAGTTAAATTACTTATCCCAGAAGATAAACGTGCCGCAGAATTAACATTAAATGTAGTTTACATTGCAGATGATGGCGCTATTACTAAGATGGATGCTACAAGAGATGGAAACTACATGGTATTTGAAACTAATCACTTCTCTAAATATGCAATTGTTGAAGTAGCAAACAAAGTAGAAAAATCATCAACTCCATGGTGGTTATGGGTAATTATTGCAGCATTAATTATCGCATTAATCGTAGTAATTTTATTAGTAAGTAAAAAAGGACCTAAAGAAGAAGTTTCTGAAGTTAAACATTTAGAACAAGTAACTTATTTAGTTTGTGATGAAAGCACTCAAGAAGTTTCTGAAGTATCAATTAAAGAGTATGAAGAAAGTGATATATTAAGTGAAACACAAAGTGATAATAAAGTTGCTTTAGGAAAAGTAGTTGCTGATGAAAAAGGTCTTGTGGTATCTATCTTTAAAGACTACCGTAAAGTAAAACAAGTAGTTGGAAAAGATGTAAACGATACAGAAAGTATTGTTTATAAAGATACAAAAGATGTTGTTTCTAAAGACTAAACGTTCCAAGAAATATTTAATTAATTAAATATGTTCATGGTTTTGCATTAAAATAAAAAACATGTTCCTTGTTATACTTAATTTGTAAAGCAAGGAACATGTTTTAATGTTAATAATTTATCAAAATGAATCCATTTATATTTGATAAGGAATATATTAAATAGTATAATAATTAAGGTGATTTAAATGATTGTAAAAATTGGAAATATCTATTATTTTCTTTATATAATAATTGCTTTTACATTATTGATTGGCATCTATTTATTTTTAAAAAATAAAACAGTTAAATTTCAATATCGTTTTATATTAACAATGTGTTTTTTAAATTTAGCATTACATTTTTTAAAGTTATTATTTCCCCCATATATTGATGATTTACCAGCAAGTATTAGAAAGGTTACATTTGAAAATATTTGTGCGATATCAACTTTACTTCTACCATTTGTTTACTTATATAAAAAAAACAAATTATTAAATAACTATTTCTTTTTTATCGCCTTTATTGGAGGATTATTAGCGCTTTTTTATCCTACAGAAGCAATGGGAAAATATCCATTTACCTTCGATGTTATAAGATTTTATTATTGTCATATTTCCTTGTTTTTAATACCTTGTTTAACGGGTATGTTAAAATTATATATACCTGAATATAAAAAATTATATACCATTCCAGGAATGTTCATCATGGTGGAAACAATCATTTTGATTAATGAAGTAATTTTATGTAAAGTTGGCTTTGTATCTTCAACGATCACAGAATTTTTTAGTAGAGAATGTAGAAATTCATCCTTTGTTTTTGGACCACTTCCCTCGTTTGATAAAATAGCAAAAATAGTGACGGTTTTTGTCCCTAAAATTTTTACAGAAAACATTTTTAAAATACAAGGACTTACCACATTATATTGGCCAGTTATATGGCTTATAATACCTTCTTATATATATTTACCAATTATATATATTGCAATTAGTACACCATTTGCCCACAAACAAATGCATAATGATTTAATAGTTTTTATGCAAAGAAAAAAGATAATTTAAAAAATCGAATTTTCGATTTTTTTTTGTAAAATCTAATAAATAACAAAGTAGCTGCATATTCTATAATATAACATAAAAAAAGA
>JALEMY010000054.1 GCA_022767485.1 Erysipelotrichaceae bacterium | reverse complement strand
TAGAAAAACAAAATATAGATGTTTCAACAGTGTTCATTGATGGAACAAAAATTGAAGCATTTCCAAATAAATATACATGGGTGTGGAAAAATGCGTGTATCACATCTAGAGATAGACAATTTAAACATCTATCAGAATTGTTTAAAAAAATAAACAATTCAAGCCTATTAGAACCAGGATTAGCTTTTGATATTAAAGAATCGTATTCAATTGAAGAACTAGAAGAAAAAAGGGATTATTTGCTTTCAATAATCGATAAAGAATCAGTTAAATTTGTTTTTGGAAAGGGTCATAGGAAGCAAGAAATACAAAGATTTTATGAGAAACTTAACTCAATAATCGAATTATTAAAAAGTTATGCTGAAAAGATAGATAAATGTGGCGATTATAGAAACTCATATTCAAAAACAGATGTGGATGCCACATTTATGAGAATGAAAACAGATTATATGGGAAACACAGCATTACTTCCAGCTTACAATTGGCAGTTAGTATCTGCTGGGGAAATAATACTATATGCCATGACATCCCAATTTGCTAGTGACAATAAATGTTTCATCCCATTAATGGAAAAATATAAAGAAATATATGGAAGTTATCCAACAAATGCTGTTGCAGATGCAGGATATGGAAATCTTGAAACATATAATTACTGTGAGAAAAATAAGATTGGAAAATACATGAAATTTGGTACATGGGAAAAAGAAACTCATAATAAAAAATTTCATGAAGATCCATTTAGATCAGTTAATTTTAAGATAGATGAAGAAGGACATCCAGTTTGTCCAAATGGCAAAAGATTTTTCAAAATCAAGGAATCACCAATCGAAGGTAACAAAGATAAAAGAACTGAAGAGAAATATCAATGTGAAGATTGTGAAGGATGTCCTTTTAGAGAAAAATGCCACCAATCTAAATACAACAGAGTTATTAACATAAATCGCACTTTAACTAAGTACCATGAAGAAGTAATTAACAATCTTTCATCTGAAGAAGGAATCAAGTTAAGAACAACACGTTCTTATATGGCAGAAGGTGCATTTGGAGTTATAAAACAAGATTACAATTACAGAAGAATAACTCGAGTTTCGCTAAAGAAGGTAAATCTTGAGTTTTATTTAGTCATTATAGGCTTTAATTTAGCCAAATATCACAACTTAAAATATAGAACAAATACTGAAGTTTGTTAGAAATTATCCACAATTTCAGCAAAAATCTTTTCATTATGCCTATTTTTATAAAGTTTACAAAAAGTTATCCACAAAAACAAAAAAAGAAGCTGCTTAGAAACAACTTCCGTTTAGAAATTTATTTTTTTACAGCTCCTTTTTTTACTATTTAAAAAAAATCTCCATTTGAATTTAACTAATTCTTATAGAGATTTTTTATTCATTTAATTATACTATCTACATCAATTAAAGTTTTTTCACTTGCTTATTTTTTTAAAATAACACTAGTTTTGGCCCCAATTGTTAAAATGTTACCATCGATACTTGCATCTTCAGCACCAATATATGTAGCTAAAGTATGATAATCAATAGTTGATAAATCAAAAGTTTTAGCAGAAGATGAAGTATTATGCAAAACACATACACTTGAATCATTTAATGTAGAAATAAACCCACCAACATATTCAGAAGTAGTAGTTAATGCTTGATATGTGCCGCTTGCAATTTCTGGGAAAGATCTTCTAACTAAAATAAGTTTCTTATAATAATTGTATAAACTATTTTCATCACTAATTTGATCAGCTACTGTACCATTTGTTTGATTCTTTGAAGGATATGTTGAACCTATTGGATTTTTTATTGTATCACCATCTCCCCAAAGCATTGCAAGACGACGATTAGCATCGGTAGATGCAGAGCCACCACGAGAACCTTTCATACCTATTTCTTCACCATAATAAATAAATGAAGAACCCTTAGTTAATAAATATAAATTTGCTGCCATTTTCATACGATTCGACGCAACTGTTAAAAAACCAGCAGCACGGTCCATATCATGATTTGTAATAAATGAAATCATCATAGCACCTTCACGTTTTTTCTCAATATCAGTTAAATTACTTTGTACATATCTAGTAAATGTATTTACATTACCCTCTTTTGCCGTTTCAGCAATTTTACCATTTAATTGGCCCATTGTAAAATTAAAGCAATCAGTAGAATCATAATACATGTTAACAATTGAATCAGATGCCCATACTTCTGCTACTGTATAAATATCACTTTTAATTTTTCTAAGTTCTTCCATATACCAATTCCAAAAAGCAGAATTTGCCATATTATCAGTATAATAAATATACATTGCAGCATCAAATCTAAAGCCATCAACACCTAATGCTAAATAATGTTTAGCAATATTTAATACTTCTTCATGCACAGCACCATTATCAAAATTTAATTCAGGCATATCACCTGTAAAATTACATTCATAACTATGATTAGTGCCAGAAAGCGATGCAAACTTTCTGTTTGGTACAACTTCGCCATTTTCAATATAACTATAAAAATCATAAAATGGACTTTCTATGTTATTTTCTTTATGTGCTTGAGAAAATTTTAAAAACCATAAATTAGAATTACTTGTATGATTAATTGGTAAGTCAATAATGATTTTAACATTTCTTTTATGACATAAGTTAATAAGTTCTACTAAATCTTCTTCACTTCCAAATGTTGGATCGATTTGATAATAGTCAGTTACATCATATTTATGATATGAAGGAGACTTAAATATAGGAGAAAGCCAAATTCCTTCAACATTTAAACTTTTTCCAGAATTAATGTCACCATCATTTAAATAATCCATTCTATTGATAATTCCTCTTAAATCACCAATACCATCACCATTTGAATCAGAAAAAGAACCGACAAAAATTTCATAAAACACACGATTATTATCGCTAGCTGGAATAGGGTTTAAAGTATTATCTAAGACATTAACTTCTCCTTGTTCAATAATCGAATTGCTTTCTTCAGTAGAAACACTTTCTTCACTACTAAGCAAATTATTATTTGTGCATCCTGATAACATAGCTAGAGCTATTACAATACTTTGATATTTTTTCATATTGCTTATTTTCATCCTTTCTTATTTCTAATTTAATAAGTAAATCTTTGGCATTATCAAAACAAATTTTAATCCATGCTTCTCCTTCATCTTTTAAATTCCTAACATAAAAACTATAAGATCCCGCAATTAAAGCCATATATTTATTACCCATAATTTCTAAGTTATTAGACGTTTCTACTTTAAAAGCATTAAATGCATAATCGACACGATTATTTAAATTTCCTATAGCTTGTAAACTTACCTTACAAACATCATATGTGTCACTAGAAATTAGTGTATTTGTCGATAAAGTAACATTGATATGCGATAAATATTGTGGGCCTTTATATAAAGATACAACTTTCTTATTGTTTTTATATCCTTCAAAATAATATGGAGTTACTTTGCTGCCCCAATTTGAAACATATTTACCATAATAATTCCATGCTTCATTAACGTCATCTTTACCATATTTTGCTATTATCTTATCACTTATAATTCCATCATACTTTAATACTTCCTCGATAATTTGCTTTAAATAATTAGATCTATCAACTGATAAACCATGTTTATTTATTAATAAATCACCAATTAAATCTTTAACCTTAAAAGTACCATTTCTTTGATAATCATCGATGGTAAATGTTTGAACCAATTGATTGTTGTGATACATTTTTACAAAATCGCAATTAGTAGAAATGACAATATCACGGATATATCCACCATTTGATTCACCAATATTAAAGTTAGATGTCACTTCTAAATATGGCTCGTTTTTATATTTTTTATAAGCATATGTTGAA
>JALEMY010000155.1 GCA_022767485.1 Erysipelotrichaceae bacterium | reverse complement strand
AAAGAGTTTTGATGAAATTGTGGATAATTTCTAACAAACTTCAGTATTTGTTCTATATTTTAAGTTGTGATATTTGGCTAAATTAAAGCCTATAATGACTAAATAAAACTCAAGATTTACCTTCTTTAGTGAAACTCGAGTTATTCTTCTGTAATTGTAATCTTGTTTTATAACTCCAAATGCACCTTCTGCCATATAAGAACGTGTTGTTCTTAACTTGATTCCTTCTTCAGATGCAAGATTGTTAATTACTTCTTCATGGTACTTAGTTAAAGTGCGATTTATGTTAATAACTCTGTTGTATTTAGATTGGTGACACTTTTCTCTTAATGGGCAGCCTGCACAATCTTCACATTGATATTTTTCTTCAGTTCTCTTATCTTTGTTTCCTTCGATAGGAGTTTCTTTGATTTTGAAGAATTTTTTGCCATTTGGACAAATAGGACGACCTTTTTCATCAATTTTAAAATTGACTGATCTAAATGGATCTTCATGAAATTTTTTATTATGAGTTTCTTTTTCCCAAGTGCCAAATTTCATGTATTTTCCAATCTTATTAATCTCACAAAAATTATATGTTTCAAGATTTCCATATCCAGCATCAGCGACAGCATTAACTGGATAACTTCCGTATATTGATTTGTATTTTTCCATTAATGGGATAAAGCATTTGTTATCACTAGCAAATTGAGAAGTCATACCATATAGTATTATTTCCCCAGCAGATACTAATTGCCAATTGTAAGCTGGAAGTAATGCTGTGTTTCCCATATAATCTGTTTTCATTCTCATAAATGTTGCATCAACATCAGTTTTTGAAAACGAATTTCTGTGTTCGCCACATTTATCTATCTTTTCAGCATAACTTTTTAATAATTCGATTATTGAGTTGAGTTTCTCATAAAATCTTTGTATTTCTTGCTTTCTATGACCTCTTCCACAAACAAATTTAACAGATTCTTTATCGATTATTGATAGTAAGTAATCCTTATTTTTTTCTAATTCTTCGATAGAATACGATTCTTTGATATCGAAAGCTAAGCCTGGTTCTAATAGGCTTGAATTGTTTATTTTTTTGAATAACTCTGATAGATGTTTAAATTGTCTATCTCTAGATGTGATACACGCATTTTTCCACACCCATGTATATTTATTTGGAAATGCTTCAATTTTTGTTCCATCAATGAACACTGTTGAAACATCTATATTTTGTTTTTCTA
>JALEMY010000036.1 GCA_022767485.1 Erysipelotrichaceae bacterium | reverse complement strand
CCATTACTTGTGGCTCAAGATCATTAGGAGCAATCCAATATTTGATTTGCTTTCCTGTCTCAAAAAATCTAAATAATTTTGCTATGTTAAAGCCAAGAGCGTTAAGCATAAATTCACAACTAACTTTTTTTAAAGACCTTCTTCTAAATCTTTCCCTACCATAGTTTTGTTTGATAATGCCAAAAGCGCCTTCTACTTGAATACTTCTATTTACTCTAATCTCTATGCCTTTTACTGATAAAAGATTTTCTGTTGCTTGCTGTTTATGCTTTTGAAATTCAATATCTACTTCAAAGATTTTAAAGTCTTCTTCTTGATTCTTCATAAACCTTTTGCAGTAAGAAGAAAAGCCACATTGCAAACAACCATTGACTTTAAAAAATACAGAATCCTTTTTCTTTGGGTGTCTGTTAGGAATTTCAGTTATTTCACCAATTAATCCATTTAAACAATTAATTGTATTGTCATCATTTACCTTATAACAATCCGGATTTTTACCTGAAACATTTCCTTCCCATGACTGATATTTAACATAATTTTCTATATTGTGTTCTTTTAAAAACACGTAGTTTATTTTGATTCCATACCCTGCATCGGCACTAACATTTTTAGGATAACAGTTATAATTTTCATAAAATGAGTTTAAAACAGGAACAAAATCATCATAATCCGTTCTTGATTGTGAAACATAGTAGGCAAATATTAATCCTTTTATAACGAGAATTTGAGTATTATAAGCTGCATGCATATGCGTCCCTAATCCAGCATAATAATCTGCTTTTAATGCCATAGCTGTTGCATCGATATCTGTTTTATAAAACGAATTTCTATTTGGCCCACAAATCATTTCTTTGTTTTCATATTCTAAAACTTTTGTCAAAATTGAACTTAAAGCACTATTTAATCCTTTGTATTTTTTTGGTTCAATTGAATCTTTTAGTGTTGATAATTTTGTTATTGCATCTCCTATTGTACCACTTTTTATAAGTTCTTCAGGCTTATAATTATCTATCAAATTATTATCTTTAATGATTTCATTTGCCTTTACTGAAATCCTTTTGTGATATGTTGTTGGCTTCCAGATAAATTTATATTTATTAGCATTTGCCTCGAACTTTGATCCATCTATAAACGCATCTTCAAAATCAATGTTTAAGTATTTTTTAATTGTTAAATTAATTTTAGAAAATATTTCTCTTTCGTTTTCTAAAATTACTTTATTTATGAATTTAGATATTGTTGTGTAATCAACTTTTGCATTTTCCATTATTGAAATATATCGCAAATCGTATGCAATGTTATCTTCTATTTCTCTTAAAGTTGCTTTATCAAAAGCAAAGCCATATAGAATTGTTGCAAATAATCTATAGTAATTACAGTTGGGTCTTCCGCCTTTTTTCGAATCGTTTTTTACGTATCTTGAAATTATCTCTCCTACTCCTGATTCTTCCAATAAAATGAGAAATTTATTGATTTTCTCATTTTCCTTCTCATCTATAGTGTAGGACAATGTTAAAAAAATCTTATTTGTGTTAAAATAAGCCATGTTATATATCTCCTGAACAAAGATATTGTAGCAAAAAAGCGATTTTTCTCAAAAAAAACCGCTTTTTTTGTATTAAAAAGGACTGTTGTCCAACCTATTTTAAATTATAGGTTTTTCAACAGCCCCTTTTTTTTAGATATAGCATTTATTAGCTTCTAATAGTATTATAAATAAATTAATAATAAAGCAATTATAGAAATAGCAATGACGACTGTATAAATAAGGGAAAAAATAAAGGGAATTCTTTTTTCACTATCGGTAAATGAAACATATTTTTTCTTGTTTAATTTATCACTCATTACTTTCCACTCGACATCATAAACGTTGATTGGAAGTTGTTTTTCCATTAAACTAATAACTTTCATTTTAGCAGCATTTAACGAGCCATAAGCTTCAAGTAGTTTCATCCATGATAAATCTAAAATAATACCAAAAATACCTAAAGCAATAATGATAAATAGACTTTGTGGATAAGCAATTAAACCTATGATAATACTTGCAATTGTAATTATTGAGCCATTGACTGTAAGATAAAATGAACTGACATTTTGTCGTCTTGCAACTAAATCTTCTGATGTTTTTTGATACATCTTATATTGGTCCATTATTAAATTAATATCATCTTCTTTAATATCTTTACTTTTTTTATTATTATCACTAAAGATATCATAATATCCCATGTCATAATTACATAATCTTTCTCTTATAAAAGATAATGATGATGGTTCAGCAATATTTCTTATTCTATTAGTAAATTGATCTACTTCTTTTAAAAAATCAGGAAGGATGATATTTTCATTTAATTTATAAAGAAGAATTAGTTTCCCAAGTTTTCTTGCATATTTTACTTCATATCCAATAGTATCCTTTTTACTAATTATATCGTTTCCAACCACTACTAAAACAGCATTAGCACGTGAAATACTTTTTCTTGAATCTTTTTTCCAATTATTACCCGTCAAGTTGACAGTAAAATTTTCTTTGTTAACTAAACTATCTTTAACTTTTTTATAACGTTCTATATATTTTTCACTTCCAAGAAGTAAAATGTTAATACTATCATTATTTGAAAGAAGTGATGGCACAACTTCATCTAATACATGCGCAGAATCATTTCCAGAATGGATAATAAACAAATTGATCATAATATACCCCTCACAATTTATATTTTATACTTTTATTAGATTATTGTCTATTACTTAATATTTCATCTAAAACAATAGATAATTTCATGCTATCTTGATGTGACCATAGTTTATGGTCAAATTCTTTATTATCCATCGCTTCTTTAAATGATAGAAGTTCATATTCAAAGCCACCATATTTTGGCGTTAAATCAAGTTGTTTTATAATATTATCACTTATATCTTTAATAGTAATAATCGAAGGATTTGTAACATTATCAATATAAATAGTTCCATTATTTCCTTTAATAACAACATCTCTTCTACCATTTATTTTAGCATCAACAATGGCTTTAGCTTTTATATCTTTATGATAAAATGTGATAGTTTCTTTAACATCAACTTCATTTTCATATTCAATATTATCAACATTAAAATAATCATAGTTAAATCCTAAAGTTCTAAAAATAAATGTAATAGGATATAGTCCAATATCGAAAAGCGCTCCACCACCTAATTCTTTTTTGACTACTCTTTCTTTATGCATTAAATTAGTTTCAAAAAAAGCAAAAACACTTGTTAAATCACCAATAATTTTACTATTAATTAAATCATTGATTACTTTCCTTGATGGCATAAAACTTGTCCATAATGCTTCTAATAGTAAAAGATTTTCTTTTTCAAACAAACTATATATTTCTTTTGTATCTTTATAAGATGTAGTAAGTATTTTTTCACATAAAACATTTTTTTTATATTCTAAGCATAATTTCATTTGTTCATAGTGAAGTGAATGTGGTGTTGCAATATAAACAAAATCAACATTATCATCTTTTAATAATTCTTCATATGAACCATATGCTTTTATAAAGTGATATTTTTCTTTAAAATCTATTGCTTTATTTAATGATCTTGAAGCAATAGCATAACAAGTAAAGTCTTTTAATGAATTTATAGTATTTGCCATTTTTATAGCGATATGACCAGCACCAATTATTCCTATGTTCATAATTTCCCTCCAAAATGAAGTAATAAATATCTTTATTTTATAAAAACATTATAACATAAACTATAATTCTTTATTTAATATTTTAAGTCTTAATAAAGTTAAAAAAAGATAGCAAATTAAGAAATGACCATATGTCAATTTTATGGTGTATTATTACTGAAAAAGGGATTTTTTTAATTTTAATTAAAAAAAAGCTTTTTTTATGATACAATATTTTATAAAAAAGAGGTGAATATAGTGTTTAAACGATTTGTAGCATATTATAAACCATACAAAGCATTATTTTTCTATGATATGTTAGCTTCATTATTTGTCGCTCTTATTGGTATTTTATATCCAATACTTACAAGAAAAGTCTTCAATGATTTTGTCATAAATAGCAACGTTAAGATGATCATCATTTATTGTTTGATGTTACTTGTTTTGTATGTGATTCGTATGTTCTTACGCTTTTTTGTGCAATATCAAGGGCATGTTATGGGGGTTAAAATGCAAGCTAAAATGAGAAGCGATATGTTTTCCCATTTGCAAGAATTACCATATTCTTATTATGATGAACATGAAACTGGCAAGATTATGTCTCGCATGACTAATGATTTACAAAATGTTTCAGAGCTAGCACATCATGGTCCAGAAAACTTTTTTATTTGTGGAGTGATGGTTGTAGGTTCTTTTGCTTATTTATTTTATGTCAATTGGATTTTAGCCTTAATCATTTTTGCTTGTGTTCCAATACTTGTTATCATCTCTTTATTATTAAGAAAAAAAATGCGCGATGCTTTCAATGAAAATAGGAAAAATGTCGCAACGATTAATGCATCTTTAGAATCTAGTATTTCAGGTATTAGAGTGACTAAAGCCTTTACAAACAAAGATAAAGAAATTGAAAAGTTTGAAGTTGGAAATAATGATTATGTTGTTTCAAGAAGCAAAGCTTATAAAGCCATGGGACTTTTTTCTTCATCAACTTCTTTTATTATGGATTTATTTAATGTAGTGTGTATTTTATCAGGTGGTATTTTAGCAGTCTATGGCAAGATAAAACTTCCAGATTATATGGCCTTTGTCGTTTCAATTTCTTCATTTATTAGTCCATTAACGACATTAATTAACTTTGTAGAACAATATCAAGATGGAGTAACAGGATTTAAAAGATTTTTAGAAATAATGGATGAAAAAGTTGAAGTTGAAAATAAAAACGTCATTGACAAAGTGCATATTAATGGATCCATTACCTTTAATCATGTTTGTTTTTCCTATCCTTCATCAATAAAAAAAGTATTAGATGATATATCATTTACTATTTTAAAAGGACAAATTGTCGCTTTAGTTGGTGAATCAGGTGGTGGAAAAACTACAATATGTCACCTTATTCCATCTTTTTATAAAGCAACAAGTGGAAATATTTATTTAGATGACATTAATATTAATGATATTAGTTTTAAAACTTTAAGGAGTGCTATAGGTATTGTACAACAAGATGTATTTTTATTTAATGGAACGATTAAAGAAAATATTTTATATGGAAAACTTGATGCGACTGATGAGGAAGTAAACCAAGCGATTAAAAAAGCAAATTTATCTAGTTTTATAGATTCATTACCTGATAAAGAAAACACACAAATTGGTGAAAGAGGAGTCAAGTTATCTGGCGGACAAAAACAAAGAATTTCTATCGCCAGAGTATTTTTAAAAAATCCGCCAATTTTAATTCTTGATGAAGCAACTAGTGCTCTTGATAATACGACTGAACTTGCCATTCAACAATCTTTAAATGAACTTTGTGTTGGAAGAACAACAATCGTTGTTGCTCATCGTTTATCAACTATTAAAAATGCTGATAGGATATTAGTTATCAATGATGGGAAAATCGTTGAAGATGGATCTCATGAAAATCTTATGAGCAAAGATGGCATTTATGCTAATCTTTATAATTTACAATTTAATAAAGTTCTTATATCTTAATTTTATATGGAGGAAATTATGAACATCACATTTATTCAAAAGTATTTAAAAGATCATAATATCGATGCTTATATTGCATTTATTAGCGATGATCATGGTAGTGAATATATTATGCCTTATTTTAAAAGCGTCGCTTTTTTATCTAACTTTACAGGAAGTGCTGGAACATTACTTATTTGTAAAGATACAGCTTATTTATGGACTGATGGAAGATATTTTTTACAAGCTAGCAAACAATTGAAAAAATCAAATACGAAATTGATGAAAATTGGTATTGATGAAGATATGTATTCATTTATCAATAAAAACGTAAAATCGTTAGCTTTTGACTTTAAAACTGCAAGTGTGTCTTTCGTTAAACAATTAAATAGAAACATTACTTTGATTGATGAAAGCAAAATATTAAATAAAATATGGCTAAATAGACCTAAAAAATCAAAGAAGAAAATCATTTGTTTACCAAATAATACCTATAAAGATAGTGCCTCTTTAAAATGTCATAAAACCTTAAAAGCCACTTTAAATAAATCATCATTTGCTGTATTAATTTGTGCTCTTGATGATATTGCTTATACATTAAATTTAAGAGGTTTTGATATTCCATGTAATCCAGTTTTCATGTCATATTTATTTTTAAGTAAAATTGATAATCAAGAAACTTATACTCTTTATATTGATAAGTCAAAATTAACTAACGAAGTTAATAAAAAATTAAAAGAAGAAAATGTAGTTGTCAAACCTTATAATGCAATATATAAAGATGTTTCATCTTTCCCACATTTAATTTATTATTCTGCCAATAAAACAAACTATAAGCTTTATTCTTTAATGAAAAGAAAAAGAAATGTAACATTATACCCAACTAATGCAAAAGCAATAAAAAATAGTATTGATATAGCAAATACTATCGATGCTCATATTCGTGATGGAATTGCCATGTGTAAGTTTATTTATTATGTAAAATCTAATGTTGGTAAGATTAAAATGAGTGAAATATCTATTGCTGATTATCTTGAAAAATTAAGAAGAAAGCAAGGTGCTTTTGAACTATCATTTAATACCATCGCTGGCTATAAAGAAAATGGAGCGATAATTCATTATCAAGCGACAAATGAAACAAATAAAGAAATTAAAGATGATGGATTTTTACTAGTTGATAGCGGTGGTCAATATTACTATGGTACAACTGATGTTACAAGAACCATCGCTTTTAATAATTTATCATATCAGATGAAATATCATTTCACTTTAGTATTAAAAGCTCATATCGACTTAGCAATGGCTGTTTTTGATAAAAATACAACCGATGCTGCTCTTGATTTAATTGCAAGAAAACCTTTATGGGACGTTAATCTTGATTATAATCATGGTACAGGCCATGGTGTTGGTCATTTATTAAATGTTCATGAAGGGCCAATAAATATTAATCATAAAAAGAAAAATCCTAAGAAAATGAAAAAAGGAATGATTAGTAGTGATGAACCAGGACTTTACTTTGAAAATCAATATGGGATAAGACATGAAAATGAACTTTTATGTGTATCATATGATAAAGATCATTTATGTTTTAAACCAATAACTTATGTGCCATTTGACAAAGATGCAATTTTAGTAGAACTTTTAAGTGAAAAAGAAAGGAAATATCTTAATGATTATCATCAAATGGTTTATAATGTTATTAGTCCTTTTTTAAATAAAAAAGAAAGGGAATTTTTAGCAAAGGCTACAAAGGAAATATAATATGGTACAAATAAATTTTCAAAATCATACTTCTTATCAATTAGCTGAATACATTGATACTTTTAAAAAGATTGCTCGTTATACGTTAAAAGAGTTTTCCTTAACTGGCAATATAGAATTATCTGTTACTTTTGTTTCAAAAAATAAAATTAAAGAAATAAATAATAAGTATCGTCACATCGATAAAGTAACAGATGTCATTAGTTTTGAAAACGATGAAGGTTTTGAAGTATATGATGGCTTTATTACACTTGGAGATATTTTCATTTGCGTTAATAAAGCTAAAATGCAAGCCAAAACTTATGGTCATTCAATGTATCGTGAAGTTTGCTTTTTATTCACTCACGGCTTACTTCATTTATTAAAAATGGACCATATGAATGAAAAAGATGCCAAAGAAATGGAAGAAATGCAAGATAAAATTATGAATCATTTTAAAATCATTAGATAGAAAGGACTAAAAAACATGGATATTAATAAACTTATTGACTATGCAATTATCGCGTCTAAAAATGCTTATGTCCCATATTCAAATTTTAAAGTTGGAGCTGCTTTAATTACAAAAAATGGAAAGATTTATACAGGATGTAATATTGAAAATGCTTCCTATGGCTTATCAAATTGTGCAGAAAGAACATGCTTATTTTCTTCATATGCTGATGGCGTTACAAAGCAAGATATAGCAATGTTTTGTGTTTATTCTCCTTTAAACCACATTGTTTCTCCATGTGGAGCATGTCGTCAAGTAATGAGTGAATTATTACCTTCTGATTGCAAAATAATTATCGCTTATGGTGACAATCATCAATACGTTGAAACTACAATGAAAGAACTATTACCTTTAACTTTTACGAGTGAGGATTTAAATAATGATTAAATCTGGCTTTGTAGGTGTCATTGGCCGACCAAATGTCGGCAAGTCAACTTTAGTTAATGCAATCGTTGGTAGTAAAGTATCTATTGTATCTTTTAAACCACAAACAACGCGTGATGTTATTAAAGGTATTTATAATGATGAAGATTCACAAATAGTCTTTACCGATACCCCAGGCATTCATAAAGCTGAAGATAGTCTTGGCGATATAATGAATGCAAATGCCATTAATGCTACTTGTGATGTTGATATTATCTTAATGTTAGTTGACATTTCAAAAGAATCTAACGCTTCAGATAAATATGTTATCGAAAGAATTAAAAATCATTCGTGCTATAAAATATTGGTATTAAATAAAGTGGACACAAAATCAAAAATAGAATTACTACCAATTATCAAACATTATGCTGATATGAATTTTTTTGATGATATTATTCCAGTCAGCGCCTTAAAAAATAATAATATCGATGAACTAATAAAAATAATAAAAGATCATCTTCCTGAAGGACCACGTTATTATCCAATAACTATGGTATCAGACCATCCTCAAACTTTTTCTATATCAGAAGTAGTAAGAGAAAAAATCTTTTTAACATTAAGTGAAGAACTTCCATATTCCATTGGTGTATATACTGAAGAAATAAATGAAGATGAAAATAAAATAAAAGCTAGAGTTATTATTTTAGTTTCTAGAGACTCACAAAAGGGAATAATTATTGGCGATAAAGGATTAAGACTTAAAAAGATTGTTAAAGTTGCTAAAGATGAATTAAGTAAGGACTTAAAGAAGCAAGTTGTTTTAGATGTTTATGTTCGTGTACAAAAAAACTGGCGTAATTCACCATCAATATTAAAAATGTTAGGTTATCAAATCGATGATTAATCACAACTTTATAGGCTTTGTTAGCCAAAATATTGCATATAAAGATAACGATGCAATAATTAGCGTTTTAACTAAAGATGGCAAGAAAACTTTTACAGCTAAAGGAATACAAAAAATAACGAGTAAAAATGCGCCAAATTGTCGTTATTTTATGATTTCTGAGTTCATTACTCAATCAAAAAGTGAACAATCTAATCAAACATTAAAAAATGCATGCTGTCTAAAAATTTACAAAAGGCCTTTTGATGATTTATTAGTTTCTACAAGCTTTTTATTTATCGCTTCATTGCTTGATAAACTAAGTGATTCTATCAATGGTTATGATATTGCCATATTTTGCTTTGAAAAACTTGATGAGGGAATTTATCCTTTGATAGTATTAAATCATTTTTTAAAGATACTTACTGCTGGACTTGGTTATCAAAGTAATTTAAGTGGTTGTGTATCATGCGGCAAAAAAAATCATTTGATTTCCTTTGATTTTGAAAGTGGCGGCTTTATTTGTAATGAATGTTTCGATTCAACTCGTCATAAAAAAATTAATAGTTCACTTTTAAATGAAATATACTCATTTTTAAAAAGTGATGAATTATATATTTTAAGTAATGATGATGCACTATCAATATTTAAAATGTATTGTTCGTTTTATGTAGATGTATTAAACTTATTTGTAAAGAATTTTGATTTTGTATTAAAATGTATTTGACTTATTATATTAATTAATTTGGAGGACAAACATGAAAAAAACGAATCTTTTATTGAGCAGTTTAGTAATATTAACATTATGTGCATGTAATAATAATGTTGTTGATGAATCTAGTATTGATAGTTCTTTAGAAAATGAAAGTTCATCCGTTGAAGAAAGTTCATCGATTGAAGAAAGTTCATCGGTAGAAGAAAGTTCATCTATTGAGGAATTTATCGATGAAAGTAAATATCAATTAGATCATTTTATCGATACTAACGATCTATATTTACTTCCTGGTGAATCTTATTATTTAAATAAAATGATTGTTGAAGAAGAAAAATATACTTCATTAACATATTTATTAAAAGAAAATCCATTTTTAAGTGTTAGTGCAACTGGATGTTTAACTTCTAGTGATAATGAGGTAGCAAGTATTGAAACAAACGTAGTATATGTAATAGATGAAAATACTTCTAGATTACAAAAAATTAATGTTAATGTCGTAAATAAGGAAGAATATGGTAACTATTTTATGAGTGTTGATTTAGGAAGACTATATCACAAAAAAGTAATCTTCTTTGGTGATTCTATTACTCATAGTTGGTTAAGATGTCCTTCAGGAAGTCGCTTACCTGATAATGCTACGCAAGAAGAAATAAATGAGTGGAATAAAGTTTGGAACACTGGAAGTCCTCTTGGATATAATACACATTATTTAAGTTTACTAAACAATAAATGTCAATTTGAAAGTGTTGTTAATGCTGCATGGTCTGGTGGAACAATGTCTTATCTACCTACTTCTAAAGAAAGATTTGTTTATAAGTCATTCCCAGGAGCAGTACTTGAACATGAAAATGATATAAAAAATGCTGAATATGCTTTTGTTTTTTATGGCACAAATGATTTAACAGACCAAGTTAAAATTGGAAAAATTAGCGACAATGTCGATATAAATTCCAAAGTAAGTTCTTCATTTATGGGTGGAATGAACTTTGGTATCCAAAAATTACAAGAATATAATGAAAACATTAAAATTGTCTTCATGAATTTACTAACTAGAACTTATGCTTATTCTGGTGATTATACTTTACAAGATTATAACGATGCTATTGAAGAAATCGCTTTATCTTATTCTTTAAAAGTATTAGATGTTAATTCTATTTTTGACCCAAGTAATTTCTATAATACTTATTCAAATGATGGTTTACATCCAAATGATGCTGGCTATGCGTTAATAGCTGATTATATATTAAAATATAAGGGATAATAATTATGAATAACTTAAAAGATTTTTTACAAAATAAAAAAGTTGTGTTTTATGGTGATTCTATTACTCATAACTGGGAAAAATATACTCATGATTATGAATTAACTCACCCTGAAGATGAATCTTATCCATATGGTTTAGGTTATGGTTATGTAAAAATGTTAAATGACGCTTGTCACTTTAAATCTGTTGATAATTTTGCAGTATCTGGTGGTTGTTATGAAAACTGTAGTGCACTTGAGCCATCTCGTCAAACATTTCGCCATTTTCCATATCAAGTCAATCATTCCATCGATAAATTAAAGGATGCTGAAGTAATCTTTATTATGTTTGGTACGAATGATTACACTGAGCAAGTTCCTTTTGGAAATGAAAATGACGTGGCAATAGATGAAAACCAAAGTGATATGACTTTTTTCCAAGGTATCAACTATGGCTTTTCTAAAATTAAAAAATATAATGAAAAAGCTGAAGTTTTTGTTATTGGCTGTTTAAACCG
>JALEMY010000024.1 GCA_022767485.1 Erysipelotrichaceae bacterium | reverse complement strand
TTAGCTGCTTTTGCTTGTGCTAAAACAGGAAATCTACAAAGCATATCAAGGTTTTCATTCCATCCTATCAATGTATCATCTGTTCCTCTAAAAGCAATATATATTAGTTCGTTTGATAAATGAAAACACATCGCAGAAAACTGACATGATTTAGCTTGCGATATTTGATTAATATAATTTGAAACATTAATACTACCAAATCTTTTGCTATCTTTGCACACATCACACAATGTAACGATAGAATTAGGAACGATTAACCCTAAAACCATCTCATCTTTTGGTACTACTTCAAATACTTTTTCTGAAGCCTCTTTTAATGTAATAAGCTCGCTAGATAAAAATTTGCTAACAGAAGTTTTAAAATCAATATAGCAAATCTCAGATAAAATTAAATTATCAATTTGATTGAAATGCGATTGATTAAATGATAAATCCCCACGCCAATGAACATAATCTAATATATTGGCCATATTTAATCAATTTTATTTGAAGATGTAGGTACTCTATCTTCAGCTCTTTTAAAACGACCATGTGAGATACTCATAAGTGAAGAAAAAGCAATAATCATCATTAAAATGATTGCAAAAACAATGATTAGAGTTGGAGGTACAAGTTTATCTTCTCCTGTCCAACCAATTCTCATAAATGCAGGAATTGCTTGTGAAATAGTAGCGAATATTACATTTGGAAAAAGCTTAGAAAATGTAGTTTTTGGACACCAAAGGAAAATGATATCAAATACTAACCATGCTACTACTATTGCTTTAAAAACCCAATAAGCAACATTGCCTTCAGTACGGCTAGTAGCAATAAAAAAGCCAAAAACTAAAGATAAAGCAACAATAAATAATAAGATAACTGTTGATAAAATTTTGTAACTAACTTTTTCTCTTTTCATTTTTTTCTCCTTTTTATTTAATTATTTTATGACATCTACGACATCTAGCTTCATAACATTCATTGGCTCCAACCAAAATTACAGGATCATTATATTTGGCTGGCTTACCATTTATTAAACGTTGTGTTCTAGTGGCTGGCGCCCCGCAAACACAACAAACTGCTGAAAGTTTATTAATAAATTCTGCACGAGCAAGCAAAGAGGCAGTAACTGGAAATGGCTCCCCTCTAAAATCAGTATCAAGTCCACCGACAATTACTCTTTTTTTGGCACTTGCTAATCTTTCACATATATCGACGATACCAAAATCAAAAAATTGCACTTCTTCAATTACGATAGCATCGACACTTGGATCATCAACATAACACTCTATCGCTTTTAAATCATGAGGGTCAACGCAAATACATTTACATAAATTTCCTGCGTGAGAAGCAATCATATTATCAGAATAACGATTATCGATTGTTGGTTTTATGGCAATCACTTTCTTTTTAGCATATTCCAATACTTTGATTTGCTTAATTAATTCTTCTGTCTTGCCAGCAAACATACAACCACATATTACTTCTATCCAACCTAAATTATAAGTTCTATACATATTACTAACTCCTATTTAAAAATTTCTTATATAAATTTTCAACATCCTCATGAGAAAAAGGAAATTCATGTTTTATAATCATATTTTTAACTTTTTTAAAGTTATATTTAATAACCTCGTCAAGTTCAGATGAATATTTTAATGTTTCTTTATGTCTTTTATATTCAAACTCATCAAGCGTTTTAATCATATATATATCATCAACTTTGAAGTCTAAATCATAATCGATATATTTGATAACATTATTTTCAACTAATGATGGAGAAGCAATATTAACATAATAATTAATGCCACTAGGTTTCATCATGCATACAACATTAAACCATTTTTTCTTCATAAATATAGAAACAGCTGGTTCTATTGCATGCCATTTCCTATCATCTGCTTCAATGACAAAAGCATGTGTAGAGCCAACGGCAATATACTCATCATTTTCTTCTATTAAAAAAGTTTGATACCATGTTCGATGAACCAAACCATTGTGTTTAAAGGCCACAATTACCATTTCCTCACCAATCATACTTTTCCCTCTAAAAATTACTTTTTCATTATACCATTTATAGAAGTAAAGATAAAGATACTTAGTTTTTAAAACTATTGTTTTTATTTAAGTCCATAACCGCCTTAAGTCCACCATAAATAAATGATGATACGACCATAGATAATTCCTTAGAAGATAATTTGCTAGGCTTTATAAACCATTCTTTCAACATTTTTGCAAGCCCTGAAGCAATAAATTCTCCTACCATATTCATTAAATATTCGTCCATATTAACTTTTCTTTTAAGCTTATTGATAAATGATTCTTTGACAATATCTTTCACATTTCTAGCAAAAAAGTGATATGAATTAGCTGATACAATTCTTTTTGTTAAATCATAATTCGCGTTAATTGTTTCATCGATTGTATTTACTAATATATTGATATCATAGCAATCAGGGTTAAAAAAACCTTTTTCATTTAAGCTTTCAAATAATAAGTCAGATACTTCAAGTGTTAAATCAAATAATATTTCATCTAAAGATTGATAATGCAAATAAAAAGTTTTGCGATTAATATTTGCTCTTTGGGCAAGTTCTTTAACTGTAAGTTGATTAAAATCTTTCTCAATAATCATTTCTTTAAAAGCTAAAATAATAGCGCTTCTTGTTTTTTCTACTCTCTTATCAACTTTATCAAGATTTTTCATATGATCACCTCATAATACACATTTACTTTTTAAATGTTGCATTTTTCATTTTATGACTTATTCAACTTGTAAATCGTTTATATTATAATACTTTTATAAAAGTATTGCAAATGCAATGAAAGGATAAAATGTATGTCAAAAGTAAGAAAAGATGTTGTAAATAGAAGAAGAAAAATTATCAAGCCAACATTTTATTTAATGCCTGTTGAATGGATTGTCGCTTTATATTTTAAAATAATCGGCAAAATGAAACTTAAAAAAACCAATTTCAAATCATATAAAGAACCAGCATTAATTTTATGTAATCATGCAAGTATGATAGATTTCCCCGCAGTAGTATTATCGATGTTTCCTCATCGTGTATGTTGGGTGGCCTCTATTGAAGAATTTAATGGTAGAGAATGGTTATTTAATCATTTAGGCGTCGTTCCAAAAAGAAAATTTACTACCGATTTAGTATTGATTAAAAACATTGCTAACCTTATTAGTAAAAGAAAAATCTCGGTATGTATTTATCCTGAAGCACGTTTTTCAATAGCTGGTGTTAATGAAAAAATTGGTGATGGTTTAGGAAAACTTGCAAAATTGTGCAAATGTCGAATCATTATGATTAAATCGTTTGGTAATTATTTGCTTTCTCCACAATGGAATAAACACCCATATAGAGGTAACAAAGTTGTTGTTGAAGCAACTCAATTATTAAGTAAAGATGAAGTATTAAATAACACTTCTGACTTTATCGATCAAAAAATTCAAGATGCTTTCGTTTATGATGAATATCGCTATGCTGATGAAAACAAAATTAGAATTAAAAGTTTAAAACGCGCAGAAAAAATTCATAGAATTTTATACAAATGCCCTATTTGTAAAACAGAAGGAAAAATGGATTCAAAAGGCATTCATCTTTGGTGTAATGCTTGTAACAATAAATGGGAAATGGATGAATATAGTAAACTTCATTGTTTAACTAATAAGACGCCATTTGAATATGTTTCTGATTGGTATAAATATGAAAGGGAGGAAGCATATAAAGAAGTTTACGAAGGAAAATATCACTTTGAAGATGATATTCGCTTAGAAAGACTTATCAATGCCAAAGTCAAATTTAAATCTGTTGGAACAATTCATATGGTTCATGATATTAATGGTTATACATTATTTGGTACATTAGATGATGGTACACAGTTTAATTTACATAAACCACCTTTGTCAACAAAATCAGTTCATATAGAATATAATTATAAGGGACGTGGCGATGCTATTGATTTAGCTACAATCGATGCAACATGGTGGGTATATCCTCTACATCCTGTATGCTTAACAAAATTTAATTTTACAACTGAAGCAATATATGAGTATAATTTAACGAAAAATCATGATGAATAATTATGGCTTTTAAATAAAAAAAACGTAAGTTCATAAAAATAATATGAAGTTACGTTTTTTTATTATTTTGCTATATTATATGCGCTAATTCTTTTTCTTTTTTTATTAAGCAATGATCGATAAATTCAAGGGTTTTCTCATATACTTCCTTCTTATTGATCTCATTATATATTTCATGACGATCATTTTCATAAATTCTAAGATCAACATCATCCATACCTAAATTCTTATATTGTTTATATAAGGCAATTAAGCCTTTTTTAAAATTAGAAACAGGGTCTTTTTCTCCTCCATGAATTAATATTGGTAAATTTTTATCAATATTTTTTAAATTCTTTTTCTTTCCCATTTCTTTAATTCCATGAGTTAAATTATAAAAGAAACCAACACTTCCAACCCATCCACAATATGGGTCATCTATATATTTTTTTACTTCTTTTTCATCTTGATTTAACCAATCAAATTTAGTTTTTACCACATCATATTTTTTATTGTAAGCCCCAAAAGCTAATTTATCCATAAATGGTGATGGCTTATCTTTTTCTTTAGAAAAACTATATACTATAGATGAAACATAACTACCAAGTTTCATAATTAGTGATGCTTTAGTAGAGCCTGATAATATCAACCCATCAATATTGTGATTCAAAGTTATGTATAATTGTCCCATAAAAGAGCCCATAGAATGAGCAAGAAGAAATACCTCATGATTATTTTTCTTTTTAACAATATCAACAAGATTAGATAAATGTTCAATACATAAAGAAAAATCATTTTTTTCCATATGTCCTAATTTTTTAGCATATTCTCCATGTCCAATATGATAAATTGCATACACATTAATTCCATAAGAATTTAAATAGCTTGCAAGATCTTCATATCTTTGTGGATGTTCAGCCATTCCATGAGATATCACAACACTACATTTACTATTACATACCTCATAAGCTAAATAATGTACTTCTTGATTGTTTTTATCTAAAAATGTTTTATTTTCCATAATTACTTTATTTTCTCCTTAACATATAAATCCATAAAATAAGACAAAATTGATTTTCTAGTGACGATGCCAATGAAATGATTCATATCGTCAATTACAGGAACAAAGTTTTGATCTAAAGACACTTCAATTAAGTCTTCTATATCAGAATAAACTTTAATGCATTTATTGTCTCTTTTTATCTCAACATCACTAATGCGTGTTTTTTCAGCACTTTTAAGTGATAAATCACTTTTATTTTTAACATATCTAAGTATATCACCTTCAGTAATCGTAGCAACATATTCGCCTTCTTTATTAATGATAGGCAAAGAAGTAAAACCGCTATTTTCCATTTTTTCTAATGCTTGTCTTAATGTATATGTGTCATAGATAAAATGGGTTTTTTCCTTTGGTAAAATAAAAAATAATATGTTCATAAATGTCCTCCTAATTTGATTATAACAAAAAGGAAAAATATAGTAAATATATATAGCATTGTTTTTATTTTTGTGCTATGATTTGTATGCGATATATGCGGGTATAGTTCAACGGCAGAACGCAAGCTTCCCAAGCTTGATATGCGGTTTCGATTACCGTTATCCGCTCCAAAAAGATAATTTAAAAGGTGCTCACGTCAAGCACCTTTTTATTCTAAGTTTAATTTTTTGCTCATTATATAATAATTTAAAAAGTAAAGCAAACAAGAAAATATTGTTGAAAAGATAATTGATAAAATTAAATATAAATGCATGGATGCATATGGATGAACTTGTATAAAATTAATGATATTATCAAAAATTCCAAATGATCCAAGAAAAACAAAGATCACAATTACAACAGATGAAACAATTTGAACAATGATTGTGAAAACATAATATACTAAAACTGAAAGTAAGATTCTATTTTTCTTTCCTAATTGACCAATGCTAATACAAGAATAGTAGATTAATGGACTAGAAATGATTGATATAATTAATAATAATAAACCTTCAATGCCATAAAAAATAATATGGACCACATTAACTTCTGATATAATTTCAAATAAAGAATTTATAAAAATAGCAATAGTATTCCAAAACTCAGGTAAAGATGAAAAAGAAATCAATATAGTAATTAATGATACGAGTCCCCCACAAACAGTAAATATGGCAGGTGTTAATAACTTAGTTATCAAATGAGCATGATTTGAAGCAGGTAATGAAAAAGTTAAATATCCTACATTTGAATACATATTTTTATAAAACCTTACAACACTAATTACCATAGGAGCCATTATGGACACAACAATTCCTAAATACATCGGTATCAAAGAAAAATAATATAGAAGTGAAATTGGTGAATCGATTTTTCTAAGGGGTGATAAAACTAAAGACGAAATACCTAAAATTAATGTAATTGGAAAGATTAAAACCAATGTTTTTAAATAATATCTAATTTCATATTTAAATAATTTTTTTACCACTTAAATACCTCCCTAAATAATTCATCAACACTTTTTTGATGAACATTTCTAATATTATCAACACTTTCATGTAAATAAATCTTGCCATTATTAATAAAAATTACATCATCTAATATTTGTTCAATATCTGATATTAAGTGGGTAGAAATCAAAACAGCAGATTCTTTATTATAATTATTTAATATAGTAGAGATTATATAATCTCTAGTTGCCGGATCGACAGCAGCAATTGGTTCATCTAAGACATAAAGCATAGCATTTCTACTCATCGTCAATATCAAACAAACCTTTTCTTTATTTCCTTTAGATAAATTTTTTAAACGCATGTTTTTCATAACACCTAAACGAGATAACATTTCATAGGCAATATTTGGTCTAAAATCATCAAAAAAATCAGTAAACATTGTAATTATTTGCTCAGCTGTCATATAAGAGTTTAAAAAATTGTTGTCTGGTAAATAGGCTACTAATTTTTTTGTTTGTGGGGAAATCTTCATATTATTTACATATATTTCACCACTATTTGGAGTAAGTAAACCATTAATTAATTTAATAAGTGTAGTTTTTCCAGAACCATTAGGGCCTAAAAGACCGATAATTTTACCACTTTCAATAGATAAATTAATATTATCAAGAGCTACAATCCCACCATATTTTTTAGTAAGATTAACACATTTTAATATCTCACTCATCTTTTTCATCTCCTTTATCAATTAGTTTTATTAATGTATTTTTATCAATACCTAATTTATTCATTTCAATAACAAAATCATTAACTTTTTTGCTAATCAAATCATCTACGATTTTACTAGCAATAGTCGTATCATTAGCTACATACCAACCACTGCCTCTAATAGAATAAATAACTTTGCTTTCTTCTAATAATTCATATGATTTTTGTATTGTGTTGGGATTAACACCAATTTTAATAGCCAAATCTCTTACCGATAACAACTTATGATTACTTTGTAATTTTTCTTTGATTATCATCAAGCAAATTTGATTGTAAACTTGAGGGGTAATTGGTAATTTTTTATCAATATTAAATTTCAAAGTATTACCTCCTAACTGTACTATTATATTACTACACTTTTTAAATATGTTCAACACTATTATTACAATTTAAAATATTACAAAGTCTTATTAACAAACAATAAAATAGAGATTGAAATAATAATATCAATCTCCATTTCATTTATATAATTATCCTAAAGCTACATCTAAAATCATCATTAATACAAAGCCAATAGCAACCCCAATAGTTGCAATATTACTATGTTTACCACTTTGGGCTTCAGGAATTAATTCTTCAACGACTACATAAATCATTGCTCCAGCAGCAAATGATAAAACATATGGTAATACTGGTAAAATAGCGTTGGTTAATAAAAGAGTAATTAATCCGCTAATTGGTTCGACAATTCCAGATAACATCCCATAAGTAAATGCTTTTCTTTTACTATTTCCTTCCGCTTTTAATGGAAGAGAAATAATTGCTCCTTCTGGAAAATTTTGTATAGCAATACCAATTGATAAGCTAAATGCTCCAGCTAATGTTATCGTAGCATTATTTGCTAAAGCTCCAGCTAAAGTAACTCCAACTGCCATCCCTTCGGGAATATTGTGTAATGTCACAGCTAAAACCATCATAGTTGTCTTTTTTATTTGCGCTTTTATTCCCTCTGGTTCTTTACTATCAAGATGGATATGAGGAATGATACAATCTAAAAACAATAAAAACAATATACCTAAAATAAATCCTACACTTGCTGGAACAAATGAAAATTTATTTAAAGAAGAAGACATTTCTAAACTTGGAATGATAAGTGACCAAATGGAAGCTGCTACCATTACTCCACTGGCAAATCCTAATAAAAACTTTTCTATTTTTACATTTAATTTGTCTTTCATGAAAAAGACCATAAAAGAGCCAAATGTCGTTCCTAAAAAAGGAATAAGTAAACCTATAATAATTTTTAATGTCATATAATTACCCTATATCAAATACAAATAAATTAGATTTAACGTATTGATAATTCCCTTTATATGTGTTCTTTCCATACCATGACTTGCCGATACACCCATACCTATCAATGCTCCTTTAATATCTTTTCCAGCTCTTCTTGCAGCACCAATATCAGAACCATAATATGGGAAAATGTCAACAGTATAATCAAGCTTATTATCCTTTGCTAAATTGATAAGTCTAGTAGTAAGTTCATAATCATATGGCCCCGAATGATCTTTTGCACATATGGAAACAGCATATTCATTACCATTTAAATCTAGCCCTACACACCCCATATCAATAGTTACAAATTCATCTATTTTATCATCGATTATTGCAGCACCATAACCAACTTCTTCATAATTTACAAAATATATTTTTGTATCATATTTAAATTCAATATGATTTTTTGATGTGTAATCAAGAAGCATTAATAAAATTACAACAGAAGCTTTATCATCGATAAATCTAGATTTTAAAAAACCGCTACTAGTGATTGTTGTTTTAGTATCATAGCAAACAAAATCACCACTATTTATATTAAGTTTTAAGACATCATCTTTAGTTCTTACATTTTCATCAATTCTAACGCACAAATTATCGATGTTTCTATTTTTACTATTAGCATCTACATATACATGAGATGAAGGAGATGTCGATAAAATAGTCCCAGTATATTTTTTATTATCTCTTGTATAAATAATACAATATTCGCCATCAAGAGTTGCCGTTATTGGTGCACCAAGTGTAGTTAAAGCTAATGTACCATCATTATTTATTGAGCGCACCATTAAACCTAGTGTATCGCAATGAGCACTACTTGCTACTACTTTATTATGGTTTTTCCCTGGAATAATTACTTCTAATGCCCCATTATTTTTAATCTTATACGAATAATGATATTTATCAATGTAGCTAGCAATTTTATTTATAATATTTTGTGTATAACCAGTTGGAGAATCACATGAAAAGATATCTTTAGTAATATTTTCAAACAATTCTTTATCAAAACATATCATTTTTTTTACTTCCTTTCTTTTTTCTTATTATACTACTTTAAAAAAAAGAAAACTATGCTTGTTTTATTAAGCATAGCATTTTTTTACTTTAAGACTTTAAAATAGGTTAATAAAAGCAATACTAGTCCTACTAAGCCATATAAAATAATTAGTGGCCCTATTATATAAAATATCACATTTAATACCACAACATTTTTTACAAGAAACATCATAGTTAAAAACAAAGATATAACTACACCATAAATAATCGCTTTGATAATTAAGCTTACTTTACTAGTAGTATCATATGAAAACGGCCAAATTTTTTTTAATAATTCCATATACTAATCTCCTTTATTTTATTTTATTCCACAATTTTTTTATTTAGAACAACAATTTTATGTTATAATTTTTAGGGTGATAAAAATGGGAAATATTATAAATATTGAAATTCATGAAACATATTGTGTAAACAATAAGATTAAAGTCCTTGATAACAAACAAATAATTAGTATTAATAATAATACAATAAAAGGAATAAATATTGGAAAAGCTACATTATTAATAAATAATATTGAATATGAAATCAATGTATTAAAAGAAAATGCTTTAAGTGATAGCTTTACACTATCATATGAAAGATTAGCAAATAAAAACTTATTAGTTATCGGTGATTCAGTATCAGCACAAGCAACTATAAAAGATAGTAAAACATACTCGACATTATTAAAAGAAGCATGTAACATGAATATATTAGATAATCAAGCAATTTGTGGAACAACACTAACTTACATGTATGAAAATAGCAATATCGATAAAGAATATCACGATAATAAAGAGGCTATTGATGGTTGTCGTGTCATTAAAAAACTTGAAGATGAAAACAAATTAAAAGATTACGATTATGTTATAATTGCTTTTGGTCATAATGATTTATATTTTCAAACACCACTTGATGAAGAAAATATAAAATTTGAGCAATTAAATGATATTCATTCTTTTAAAAATAGTTATCGCTATATCATAAATAAATTAAAAAAGAACAATCCAAATGTTAGAATTATCATACTAAATTGCACATATTCTGAATATGCTAATGCCTTATCATCACCTTATGGTAAAAATATAACTTATCAATCTTTACGTAAAGCAAGTGAAGAAATAGCAAAAGATTACTCAATAAAGATCATTGATCCTTGGGATTATATGAAGCAATTTTTTGATTATGAAACTAATAAATTTTATTATCAAGACTCTGTTCATTTATCAAAAAATGGTCACGAGAAACTATTCGAATTTATTTTAAATAAATAAAAAGACTGTGAAATAACCAAAATTTATTAACTTGGTGATTTCACAGTTTTTAAAAGCCATTAAGTTTTATCCTAATGGCTTTAAATTTATGCAAATAATAATATTAATAATCCAGCAGCAATAGCGCTTCCTATTACACCTGCTACATTTGGACCCATAGCATGCATAAGCAAGAAGTTTGAAGGATCTTCTTTTAAGCCTTCTTTATGAACTACACGTGCAGCCATAGGTACCGCACTAACTCCTGCAGCACCAATCATTGGATTGATTTTACCTTTAGTTAATTTACACATTACTTTGCCTAATAATACTCCACAAGCAGTAGCAATAGCAAAGGCAAATATTCCTAATATGAAAATTTTAATTGTATTAAACGATAAGAATGTATCAGCGCTAGCAGTAGCACCAACACAAAGTCCTAATAATATAGTAACTAAATATAATATTGTATTGCCTGCAGCTTCAGTAAGTTTTGGTACAACGCCGGATTCTTTAATTAAATTACCAAGCATTAGACAGCCAATTAATGGAGCACATGAAGGAATTAATAATATAACTACTATAGTGACGATAAGAGGAAATAAGATACGTTTAGTTTTGGATACTTCCTTAATAGTATTATCCATATGAATAGCTCTTTCTTTTTTAGTTGTCAACAAGCGAATTATCGGAGGTTGAATGAAAGGAACTAAAGCCATATATGAATAAGCAGCTATAGAAATTGAAGATAATAGATGTGGTGCTAATGTTTTAGTAACTAATATAGCTGTTGGTCCATCAGCTCCGCCAATGATACCAATAGAACTTGCCTCTTTAGGATCAAAACCTAATAATAGAGCACCTAGAAAAGTAATAAAAATACCAATTTGTGCTGCGGCTCCAAGAAGAAGTGACTTAGGGTTTGAAATTAAAGGTGCAAAATCAGTTGTCGCGCCAATTCCTAAAAAGATTAAGCAAGGATAAATGCCTGTTTTAACACCATAATATAAATAACCTAATAATCCTGAATAATGAGCTTGTGATAATTCTACAATCTTATCTAGTTGATAATTCGTTAAATTTAAAGTATTTAACATATCCACATACTCATCACTTAAAACGATAATATCTTTAAGTTGATATGATTTATCTATGTCCAAATGTAAAAAATTAAAGATAGTTATCGCTTGTTGCAATGTAATTCCCACATAAGATGCAAACCCTTCTAAATCATATATTTCTTTACTTGAATCAACAAATATATTGGAAAAAGGAAGATTTACTAATAAAACTCCAAAAGCAATAGGAATTAATAAATAAGGTTCCGCTTTCTTAAAAATTGCAAAGTATAATAAAACTAAAGCAATTACGATCATTATTAGATTTTTCCAGCCATCTGAGATAAAAAAACCTGCGATGCCAGATTCTTTAGCAAAGTCACCAATCAAATCTAAAATAGAAGTAAAACAATTCATAAAAACTGTGATAACATTTAGCATAATATTATTCAATGATTAATAGTTCTTGCTTACTATTAACGCTTGTTCCTTTGCTGACTTTTATTTCTTTAACAATACCATCAACTGGCGAAACTATTTCATTTTCAAGTTTCATAGCTTCTAAAATCAATAAAACTTGCCCTTTACTAACTTTTTGATTTAAAGAAACATTAACACTTAAAATAGTTCCTTGCATTGGTGAGGCTACAACAACTTTATCGCTTGAAGTATTTGAAGAAACTTGATTATTTTCTTTACTTAAAGCAATTTTGTTATCATTTTCACTAACACTTTCAAGTTCTACTTCGTAAACTTTTCCATTTACTTTAACTTTATATATTTTCATAATATCTCCTATCCTATACGTTTTACATTAACCAAACGAACATCTTTTTTAACTTCATTTCGATAATCGATAGTTGCAATTAATACTGCAACCATCATATCTTCATCTTCAATATTTACATTTGAAGTATTTTGTGGACTATCATTAATGCTACTACTATTTTCTTTCTTTAATTCTTTGCTTTTTAAAGAATTCAAACCCATAACTAATAACATAATGATAAATAAAATTAAAAATACGACGATAATACATACTAATGCGGGAATCAACCCATCGACAAAATTATTGAAATTATCTTTAAAAGTAAATAATAGCATGATTATCACCTACCCGATATATAAGTTAAATTCATCAACTTCATCTTTATTAGTTGGATGATATTTTTCATTTAAAAACTTAATGGCTTTTTGTTCAAATAAAGCAATTGATAATACATCCTCATCACATCTTGCAAGACCTTTATACTTTTCTTTTAAGATTTCAAATTGAGGAGATAAATCATCAGCTGGTCGATGAGTTATTACTTTATCATCGCCAATGATTTCTTTAAGAATATTCTCATCGATTGGTGCTGGCGCTTTACCATACATTCCATGAAGATAATCTTTTATTTCTTTTGGAACCATTTTATATCGTTTATTAGTAATAACATTCATAACAGCTTGTGTTCCTACCATTTGAGAAAGAGGAGTGACAAGTGGTGGATAACCAAGTTCTTTTCTAACGCGAGGAACTTCTTTTAAAACTTCATCATATTTATCCATAGCTCCTTGCTTTTCAAGTTGACTCATCAAATTTGAAAGCATTCCTCCAGGAACTTGATATTTTAAAATATTAGGATTGGATGTTAATGCTTTAGGATTTAATGTGCCATTTTTTAAATACTTATCTCTAACTTTCGATAAAATAGACGCTGCTTCATTTAAGCAATTAACATCAAGTTTTGGATCATATTTACTATTTGCTAATGAATAATTAATAGCTTCAGTAGATGGTTGACTTGTCCCATTTGCAAAAGGTGAAAGTGCTGTATCTATAATATCAACACCAGCTTCAATTGCTTTAAGATATGTCATTTCACAAATTCCACCTGTACAATGTGAATGAAGTTCAATAGGAATTTTAATATTTGCTTTTAATTTGCTTATAAGTTCATAGGCATCTAAAGGAAGCAAAACACCAGCCATATCTTTAATGCATAATGAATCAGCACCCATCTTTTCTACTTCTTTAGCTAAAGATACATAATAATCAACTGTATGAACAGGACTTGTAGTATAACTTAAAGCTATTTGACAATGTCCATGATATTTTTTGGTAGCATCTACTGCACTTTTTAAATTACGAATATCATTTAAAGCATCGAATACACGAATGATATCTATACCATTTTCTAGTGATTTTTGAACAAATTTTTCAACAATATCGTCACTATAATGTTTGTATCCTAATATATTTTGCCCTCTAAATAACATTTGAAGTTTGCTATTTGGGCAAGCTTTACGAATCGCTCTAAGTCTTTCCCATGGATCTTCATTTAAAAAACTAATACAAGCATCAAATGTCGCACCACCCCAAACTTCTAAAGCATAATATCCTGCTTTATCTAATATAGATGCACAAGATAAAATCTCTTGGGTAGTCATACGAGTAGCTATTAATGATTGAGGACCATCACGGAAAACAGTATCAACAATTTTTACACCCATAATATAATCCTACTTTTTTAATTCAGCAACGACTTTTTCTAAGGATGATAAAGCATCACTTGGAAGTTTATCATAACCATCTTTAAATGTTTCACGTGATTTTACAAAGTTAACACGATCTTGCATACGAGCAAGCAATTGGCTAACGTAATACTCATCGTTTAAATCAGGAATAAATCCTTCCCATTTACATATTTCAATATCGCTAAATGGACCCCATTTTTCAAATTTAGCTGTCTTATCAACGACTGCTTCTATAACACCAAGTGTATCTTCTTTTGTAACTTTTTTACCCATGAAGTCACCAGTGTTAATAATGTAGCAATCAACATTTTTTTCTTCAAATAACTTTTTAAACTTCTTATAATCATTTACTAATGGATAAGTTCTAAATGGATTAGCATATGGTTCAACTACTAGTGCATTTGGATCAACACCTGCTGCTAGTCTTTCAGCACTTGAACGTTTAGTAGCAAGAGTAGCTCCCATAACAGATGCTAAAGATGCGCCATTTATTTTAACAATTGGAGGTAGTGTTGGATCTTTCATAATCCAAAAAATAGCATTTACAGGAGATGTTAATTTATCTACACGATTTGGTGACCAAAGTTTTGATTTAATAGCACGACCATTACCATTACGAATATCTTCAGTAACTAAAACAACATTACCATTTTCATCTTTAGTAGCCGAACAATTTTGAACAGTAATCAAATATTTATTATCTGAACAGCCAGTAGGATAATCATTTGTCTTATCAAAATATGATGGTTCAAGTGCGATTGAAGCACAAGTTTCATCATTGATAATAAATGCATCATCATGAAGTACTAAAACATCATATTTTCCATTGTGTTTTGCATGAGTAATTGTTGATTTACCACTTCCTGATAAGCCATAAACAGAAGCGACAAACTTTCTATTACTACCATCTTTTAAAGTGTATTCTTTTTGTCCACCATGACAAGAAGCATAACCATTTCGATTAGCAATAGCCCAAGCGATTGTTAAAGTACCTTTTTTATGTTCACCAAAATAACGCATACCTAAAATAGCAGCACAGTTAGTATTTGTTGAAAAATAAGACAAACATTTGCCATCGCAAACATCAACTTGATCAGTTCCCTTCCATTGAGGGTCAGAGAAAATATAAATATCAGGTTCATTGCCGATAGGCTTTGATTCTTGATACATCTTTAAATATGTATCGTTGATATATTGGAAGTTTAACATCCAATTATATAAGATGTTTTCTTCACCTTCTGGTATTAATAAATGGGCTTTTACCATAAATTCTTTATCAAGACCAATATATACTTCAGCATGATATAATTTCTTGTAACGAGTATCATATATTGCATCCATTAAAATCTTGTCAAGTTTATCTTCGTTGACACCAGGTTCACCTTGAATACGTCTTGCAGCAGCATAACGGCCAGTAATTGAACCATCATTAAATAATAATACTTTAGCATCACGATCAAGTCCTAAAGCTTCAGGATTATAAACAGGCATATCAGTAACTACTGTCCCAGGTGAGTTTTTAGCTAAATTATATGCTTCTTTTAATGAATTAACTTTAACGACATTATTACCATAAAAAGCAACTTCAATAATAGAACGAGTTTTAGAAAAACCAGGTTTTCCTTTTCCAATTTCACTGATTGGATAAAAAGCTTTTGTTGACATTAAATATATTCCTCCATTTGTGAATTTTTTCACTTTTGGCTTATTTGGTAAATAAGCCGAAATCAAAGTCATTATATCAATAAATCATATGAAAAACAACATGTTTTTTTTAACAAAAAAAGAGTTGTCAAAAAAAATACACGATTTACACATCGCATACTTTTTCATTTTATCGTGTAAGTAAAACTAATATAACGATAATTTATATTTAAATAAGCCATAGACGAAAAGATTTTTTCAAATTTTTCTTTATCTTTTGTCAAAACTTTATATTTTACAGATAAATCGAAAGATTTTTCTTTTATTTCAAAGCCATTGTTTTCACATATTTTTTCTATGTCTTTTATTTTATCATATGGTAAATCTATCTCGTAAAAATAAGAAGAGCAATAAGTGACAATATTAATTTTCTTTAAAGCTTCACTAGCACAACTACTATAAGTTCTAGTAAGTCCCCCAGCTCCAAGCTTAATTCCTCCAAAATAACGAATTGCAATGCAAGAAACATTAATCAAATCATTCTTTTTTAAAACATTTAACATCGGAAGTCCTGCTGTAGATGATGGCTCACCATCATCATTTGCCTTATAAACAAGACTTTGATCTTTATATAAAATATATGCGTAGCAAATATGAGTTGCATCATGATACTTTTCATTAATATCTTGTAATATTTCTTTGAATTCCTCTTCTGAAGAACATGGAAAAAGATAAGTAATAAATTTACTTTTTTCAACTATTAATGTGTTGCATATTTTTTGATCTATTCCTTTATATTCCTTTATCCAATAATCCCTTTAAGAAAAATATCAAGTCCGATGATAATTAAAATAACTCCACCTATAATATCAGCTTTATTAGCAAAAAGCACTCCTGTTTTTTTCCCTAAATAAAAGCCAAATATGCAAATGATAAAAGTTATTATCCCGATTATACTAACACAAATAAGTGCTTGATTAATCGTATAATTTGAAAAAGTAAGACCAGTTGACAAGGCATCAATACTAGTGGCAATCGATTGTAATATAACTATGGTGAAAGTTATATTACGTATTTCTTTTTCTTCTTTATCATTTTTCTTGATTCCTTCAATAATCATTTTTATTCCTAAAAATAAAAGAAGTATTAAAGCGATATAAGGAATAAACTTAACTATATATTTAATAATAGCATGTCCACATAAATAACCAATAAAAGGCATTAATAATTGAAAAAAGCCAAAAGAAAAACAAATGGCTATCATTTTAATTTTACTCATATTAGGTTCTTTCAAACCATTGCTTAAAGAAACAGCAAAAGCGTCCATTGCTAAGGCAATTGCTAAAAATATACTGCGAATTAAAATTTCTCCCATAATATCAAATTCCTTCAATAACATCTTTAAACGAAGCTTTAATAAAACTAGCTAACTCTAAAGGATTAATTTCAATATTTTTGCCTATCTTTCCTGCAGAAACAAAAATATTATCAAAAAGGAGTGCTGTCTCATCAATAAAAGTAACAAATTGTTTTTTCATACCAATAGGAGAACACCCACCATGAATATATCCTGTAAGAAAGAATAAATCTTTTTGTTTAACCATAGCAAGAGATTTTACGTTAGCAACTTTTGCGGCTTTTTTTAAATCAAGGGTTGCTAAAACAGGTATTACAAAAACAAAATGTTGATTATTGGGACAAACCGTAACTAATGTTTTAAATACAACGCTTTCATCAACATGTAAAAAAGCAGCAATTTCTTGTCCGTTTGTTAAATTATTATCATATTCATGTAAAATATAACTAATATTATTTGCTTTTAATATTCTAATGACATTCGTACTTTCCATTATTTTTCCTCTTTGCTATTATAACAATATTAAAAAAAGTATTCAATAAAATTATTGAATACTAATCGTTTAAATAAAAAGATAAAAATTCTTTTGTTCTAGCCATTTTTGGACAGGTAAATATTTCATTTGGACTACCTTGTTCTAAAATAACACCTTGATCCATAAAAATAATAGTCGATGATACTTCCTTAGCAAAAGACATTTCATGGGTTACCACTACCATAGTCATCCCATCGCGAGCTAGATTTTTCATAACTTGTAATACTTCATTAACCATTTCTGGATCTAAAGCACTTGTTGGCTCATCAAATAACATTATATCTGGTTTCATACATAATGCCCTAGCAATAGCTACTCGTTGTTTTTGTCCACCAGAAAGTGTCGATACGCGACTTTGAAGATAATCTTGCATACCAACTTTGCTTAATTCTTCAATTGCTATTTTTTTAGCTTCTTCTTTACTTATATGCTTTACTTTTCTTAACGCTAAAGTACAATTAGCTAAGACATTCAAATGGTTAAACAAATTAAACGATTGAAAACACATTCCTATTTTTTGTCTTAATTGGTTTAAATTTGCATTTTTTTCTAAAATGTTAACTCCTTCAAAAATAATTTTACCACTATCTGGTTGCTCTAGTCGATTAAGGCATCTAAGCAATGTTGATTTTCCAGAACCAGAAGAGCCAATAATCGTAATGACATCGCCTTTTTTAACATCAAAAGATATATCTTTTAAAATAATGGTGTCATCAAATGATTTTTTAACATTTTGTATAGAGATAATAGTTTCAGCCATAAATATCACCTAACTACCTTTCTTTTAAAAGGATTAACAAACATTTTTTCTCCATCTAATTTTCTTTTTACAAGATTTACAATAAAAGTTGCTAGTAAAGTTAAAACCAAATAAATAATAGCGATGATAACATATCCTTCAACTTTAAAATAATTTTTATTAGTAGCGATGGAAACACTAGCATAAAGTTCCGTTAAGCCAATAACGTTTAATACAGATGAGTCTTTAATATTAACAATATATTCATTTAATATTGTTGGAATGGAATTTTTAATTGCCTGTGGCATAATGACACAAAAAACCGTTTTAAAATAAGGTAAACCTAATGAACGGGCAGCTTCTTCTTGTCCCTTATCAATGCCATTTAAGCCAGAACGTATAATTTCTGACATATAAGCGCCAGTGTTAATGGTAATGACAAGTAAGCCACACCACATATAACCATTAAATATCCACCACTTACCCATAGATAACCAATCGATACCAAAAGATGATGAACCAAAGAAAATTATCATAGCTTGAACCATCATCGGTGTTCCTCTAAAGAAATTTACATAGACAGCTGATAGAGATTTTAAAAGCCATTTTCCAACCTTTAAAGCTAAATTATCATTTTTCTTAATATTTATATTTCTAGCCAAAGAAACAAAGATACCGATAATTAAGCCTATAAATGTTCCAACTATTGCCAAAATTAAAGTTGCTGCAACACCTTTTAAAAAAGTTGGATAAAAATCTCTTAATAATATGACAATTTTATCCCACGACATTATGCTTTACTTCCATTAACAATTGAATTGGCAACTGGTAATTCTGCAGTCATAGCATCAGCGGTTTTGTTTGAAACTGCAATTGCACATGTTGCAAATGTATCTAAAGGTGAAAGGTGATTAACATTATAACTATTAACCCATGCTTCAATAACTTCATCGGTAACTGTAGATACTTGACTAACAATTCTAGCATTGGCAAATTCTTCAAGAGATGTAGCACTTGCATATTGACTATCTTTTCTAACTATCAATACTAGTTCAGATACATAATATTCATTAGTGAAGCTAATAGATTGTCTTCTATCTTCAGTATCTGTCATCCCGGCGATAACGACATCAATTTGATTTTGATTTAATGATGGAATCAAAGCATCCCAACCAAGTTTTACAATTTCTAAAGAATAAGATAAATAGTTAGCTAAATAACGAGCAACTTGAATATCGTAGCCATCAGCATAAAAATCACTACCTTTAATTAAATAATTATAATCGTTTGCTGCTGTATCCGTCCAATTAAATGGGGCATAATCGCATTCAAGACCAACTCTTAAAGTTTTACTAGCGTTTACATCAACTTCATATACTCTTGATGTAGAAGTGTCATAAATCGAATTTGATCTATCTATTGCTTCTTCCATCATCTTATTTCTTTGATCACTTGTTAATGCTTCTAATGCTTCATTTAAGGAATTTTCAAGATCGCTATCATCTTTTCTTACGCCAATTGAAACTCCTAAATCTTTTTGTGCGTCACCTAAAATCGTTTGATCAAAATGCACGATACAAAGTTCACCACTAGAACTTTCTTGCTTACAACTAGAAATTGCACTAATAAGCAATGTGCAAAGAATTACTTTAAAACTTTTTCTCATATATTTTCCTCCTTAAAAAATAAAAGATTGCATGACTATACAAGCAATCTTAATTTATTAAGGATTACAAGTAATAGCGCCTCTACAAAAGTATGTAGGAGTCTATAAGATATTTTCCTATAGCCCAATCAATAACTCTACCAAGTTATTGTTTCGGCGACCGCACCTTTCCTTTGCTTCATAGGATGTCTCCTCCAAAAAGTACTATTTTTGGTCGCGCCTCTATCAATCTTTCGGTGATATTTTAACACATTATATTTTAAATGCAACAAAAAAATCACCTTTTTATAAAAAAGTGGTATTTTTTACAAGTTTTTGCTTCTTATGCCAATAATTATTATTGTAACGATGAAAATTAATGTCATAACCATTGCAAAAATATAAAGTAAATCTTTAATGGTAATACCCTCATTTGTCGAGCTTACCATATTGATAATAAAACATACTAATGCTGCAAGAAAAATAACTGATGAAGCTATAATTAATATTTTTAATGGGCTCGTTTCCTTTTTCATTTTTATCTTCTCCTTTTACTATTTAATCTTGTTTAAAGCTTTAGCTAATGGATGAGTTTGTTCATAAGTTTTCTTTAGTCTATTTAACGATACATGAGTATATATTTGCGTTGTAGATAATGATGAATGTCCAAGTAGTTCTTGAACAATTTTTAAATCCACATCATTGTTTAATAAATTAGTAGCAAAAGTGTGTCTTAACATATGTGGAGTGATTTTAAAGGAATTTAAAGCTTGACTAGCTCTATTATTCAAAATGTCTTCAATCGCTCTTGAAGTAATTCTTGTTCCTTTAGAACCGATAAAGAAAGCCTCAGATTGTCCACCTTTGAGTAGTTTGTTTCTAACATTTTCCAAATAATCATTTAAATAACTATCTACTGAAGGCATAAAATACACTGCTCTTTCTTTTCTGCCTTTACCAAAAACTCTTATCGTATGTTCTGTTATATCGACATCTAATAAATTCAATGCTGTCAATTCACTAACACGCATTCCTGTATTTAATAAAAGCAAAATTATACATTGATTTCTAATAGCATACTCATTTCTTTTTTCGTTGCAAGTTAAAAGTATTTTAATTTGCTCTTTAAAAAGATCACGAGGTAATCGTTTAGGAGTTTTTAATGCTTTAAAATTTAATAAAGGATTATTGAAATTTTCTTTTTTTTCATCTATGCAATATTTGTAAAAATTACGCAAGCAAATTATTTTGCGATTAATGCTGCTAGCTTTTTTGTTTTCTTTTTTTAATAGATTTATATAATCGTATATATCATTGATCGTTAAATTTTTATAATCTAAATGATTGTTAATAATATATTTTTCAAATTGTAATAAATCAAACTTATAAGAAGATATCGTTTTTTCACTATACCTTTTTTCTATATGTAAATATCTTAAATAATCATTAATCGCACTTTGCATATTCTACCTCTTACTTATTTTATCATGAAAAAACGATATATTAAATAAAAATCCACTAGACAATCTAGTGGTTTTTCATTTTCGGGTATAACCCTCCCTTATTAGCCACGCTCATCGAGCGTGAACGGACGGCCTGACGCCTGCGTATATTACTGGTTACCCTTTGAAAGGGTCTCCTTGAAATTCTATACTCAGTTGTGTCATTTCTTCGTCTTCTTTTAATTGATTGCTGATATATTCCTTAATTTTCTTAGTGTTCTTGCCGACTGTGTCGACATAGAACCCTCTACACCAAAATTCGCGGTTCCTATATTTGAACTTCATGTTTCCCCATCTTTGATAAATCATTAAACTGGATTTTCCTTTCAAGTATCCCATGAATCCGGAAACGCTCATTTTGGGTGGTATTTCAAGGAGCATGTGCACATGATCAGGACATACCTCTGCCTCAATTATCGTTACTCCTTTGAACTCACATAATCTTCTTAGTATTGCTCCTATTTCCAATCTTTTACTTCCGTAGAAAACTTTTCTTCTATATTTTGGTGCGAATACTACATGATACTTACAATTCCACATTGTGTGTGCTAGACTTATATTGTTATCTTTCACTTGATAACACCTCCCTATATTTTGTTATTGCAGTTTGTCAGGCCGCAACCACATTATATCAAGGAGGTTTTTATTTGCAAAACTATAAGTACTACCGAACCCCTAGACTATCTAGGGGTTTTTAAAAGGAACAGATTTCTCTGTCCCTTTTACAACAATAAAAAATGAATCAAACGATTCATTTTTATACTATAAAGATTCTTTATAATCGCATTTTGGATAACAACTACATGCATAAAATTTTCCAAATTTCGATGAACGTAATAATAACTCACCTTGATGACATTTAGGACATTTTTGTCCTACTTTGCTGTCTTTATTATTGTTTACAATATATTTGCAATTAGGATAACCAGAGCAGGCAATAAAACTACCATACTTTGAGGTCCTTTTTACTAATGGACTATTACATTTTGGACAAACACCTAAGTCTTCTAAAGGAAGTTTTTCCTTTATCATTTCTTTTTTAGCTTTAGCATATAGTATTTCAAAGTCCTTATAAAAAGAGCTTAAAACTGCACTTCTTGTCATTTTTCCTTCAGCTATTTGGTCTAGTAATGTTTCCATATTAGCTGTATAGTCGACATTGATAATACTAGAAAATGATTCATCCAATTTACAAGTTGTAAGTTTTCCTTGATCTGTTGGTGCATAATATGTTTTATTAACTACAACATATTTTCTTTTCTTAATTAAATCTAAAGTTGAAGCGTAAGTTGATGGACGTCCAATGCCATCTTTTTCCATAGTATCAATAAGTCTTGCTTCATTGTAAGGAATAGGGCCTTTACTTTTTCCTTCTTTTGTTTGAAAGCTACTTTTATTTACAACTATTTCTTCATTAAAGTTTAATTTTAAAGGAATTCTTTCAACTTTATCCATATCTTTTAATTCTTTTACAAAGCCATCAAAGATACGTCTATCACCAGTTGCTAAAAGTTTGTTATCATTACATTTAAAAATTACACTTTGATGTTCATAGATTTCATCTTTCATCACTGAAGCAACTGTTCTTTGATAAATTAAGCGATATAATTTTGCTTGATCTTTACTACATTTTTCTTCAACGATTTCAGGAGTTATTTTTAAATCTGTTGGTCTAATACCTTCATGAGCATCTTGAACATTGCCTTTTTGTGAAAATATTTTAGCGACACCAACATAATCTTCACCATATTTTTCTTTAATGACTTCTTTAGTTTTGTTTATAAATGATGGGTTCATTCTAATACTATCAGTACGCATATATGTAATTAAACCTACCGCACCATCACCAACGTCAACGCCTTCATATAATGATTGAGCAACTTTCATAGTTTTTATAGAATCAAATTTCAATATATTAGCAGCATCTTGTTGCATTGAAGATGTCGTATATATAGGTTTGCTAGCTCTACTTTTATTTTCAAGATTAAATGATGACATTACAATTTCATTATTTGAAAGCTCATCTATTTTATCTTGTGCTTCCTTTAATGTTTTAAAATGAATCTCATTATTATCATCATCAATTAAAGTGACATTGACATTATGTTTATTAATTGATAATGTTCCAATAACTCTATAATAGTTTTCTTCAACGAACGAATCTATTTCATTTTGTCTATCAACAATTAACTTTAAAACAACCGATTGTACTCTTCCTGCTGATTTGCTACCGATTTTATCTTGAAGCAATTGCGAAAGACGAAATCCGATAATACGATCTAATATTCTTCTTGTCTCTTGGGAAGAAACTAAATTAAGATCGATAGTTCTAGGATTGTTTATCGCTTCTTGTATTGCATGATATGTTAACTCATGATATTCAAGTCTTTTTGTAGTCTTAACATCTAAATCTAATACTTCAGCTAAATGCCAAGAAATAGCTTCACCTTCTCTATCTGGGTCGGTTGCTAAAAATACTTCTTTTGCTTCTTTAACTAACTTCTTTAAATTACTAACTATTTTTTTCTTTGAAGGACTAATTTCATATATTGGCATAAAATCATTATTAATATCTACGCCTAAATCATTTTTATAATTACCAATTGCTAAATCACGAATATGTCCTACACTAGCAACCACTTTATAATTATTGCCTAAATATTTTTGCAGAGTTTTTACTTTATAGGGTGATTCAATGATAACTAGATTTTCTTTCATGTTTTCCCTCCATAGCATGTATTATTTTACTTAAAAAAAAAAATATGTCAACTGGTCTTATCTTATTAATATAGATATATTATATTTATATTAATCTTTTTTTATTTCTTTAACATTATTCCCATATAAAGTACTTTAATTCGTTATAAAAAGATATCTTTAGCCTCTTCGATAAGTTTTGCCCCTTGCTTTATCAAGTAATTGCAACCACTTTTTTTGTTTGCAAGATATGGTATTGCAAATATATCTTTTCCATATTCTAAGCCATAAGCTACCGTATTCATTGTTCCAGATTTATAACTTGCTTCAATTACGACGATTGATTGACTTAAAGCAGCGATAATGCGATTTCTAATCAAAAAGTTAGCAGGTCTTGGAACTTGATTACCTGGATACTCTGAAATAACCAATCCTTTTTGCTTTATTTGTTCATATAATTCTTCATTTTGCTTTGGATAGCAATAATCTATGCCACATCCTAAAACTGCAATGGTCTTAATATTATTATTTAGCGATTCTTGATGGACGAAAGAATCGATACCGATTGCTAAGCCACTAATAGTATTAACACAATATTCTTTCAATTCAGATACTATTTTTATAGTCATATTTTTACCATAAGTTGAATACTTTCTAGTTCCAATAACTGCGATATTATTATTCTTTAATAATGAAATATCACCATAATAAAATAAAACGATTGGAGGATTAGCAATGCCTTTTAAACAATCCGGATAATTTTCGTCTAAAATAGTTAAATAATTACAATTTATTTTTTCTTCAATTTGTTTTAATGAATTTAGATTAACATGTTCTTTACTTTTAATTGCTAAGTAAACTTTGTTATAATCTCCTTCATATTTTAAAGCAAAATATAGTAAAATCTTACGCATAAAAAAAATCACCTCAATATTATATAGTGATTTTTTCTACATTTTACTTAAATTATTTTATATTTTGTGGATCTTTTAAAATTTCATCGATCGTTATTTGCTCATCATGTTTTATATATTGAATAACTGGCTCATAAGTTTTACGATGAATATCGCAAATTCCATATTCTTTTAAACAGTTCATGTGTTGCATAGTACAATATCCTTTATTTTGTTTTAAATTATATTGTGGATATTTCTTATCAAGTTCAATCATTATATCATCACGAACAACTTTAGCAATAATTGAAGCAGCAGCAATAGTAACAGATTTACAGTCGCCTTTAATTATTGCTTCTAATGGTATTTTTTTATCAATGTGAGGAAGAGGCATAGCATCAGTTAAAATAGCTTCTGGAACTTTTTCCATTCTTTTAATTGCTCTTTCCATTCCAAGTTGAGTAGCAGCATAAATATTATACTGATCGACTTCTTCAACACTAATAACTTCAAAGTTATAATACAAAGCATCTCTTTTAATAATTTCTAATAACTTTCTTCTTTTTTTATCAGTTAATTGTTTTGAATCATTAATCTCGTAATTATCATAAAATGGTGGAAACACACAAATGCCGATAACTAAAGGTCCAGCAATAGGTCCACGACCTGCTTCATCAAGTCCTGCGACAATTTCTTTTCCACTCCACCAATATTGATTTTCATAATCAAAATTTGCCATGTCTTATACCTCCAAATTTTCTACAGATACTTTTCCAATTTTACCATTTTTTATTTCATTTAATAAAAATGTTGCACAGCGAATATTATCGATTTCCCCATTTTTTAACAAATGTCCCATTTTAATTGATAAGTCAATTAAATAACTTTCATCATCTTTATATTGTATACCATATTTAGCAAATAATAAATCCTTATAATGTTTATTTAAAAAATTTATGGCAATATGAGCTAAATCCAACACTGGTAATACATCGCTTTTAATACAACCTATTAAAGAAAGCTTTATACCAGCATTGTTTTCTTTTAAATTAGGCCATAAAATACCTGGAGTATCAAGCAAATCAAACGAATCACAATGAACCCATTTTTGTGCTCTTGTAAAACCTGGTATATTGCCAACACCTGCACTTTTTCTTTTAGCAAGTAAATTTATAAGAGTTGATTTACCAACATTTGGAATGCCTATTACCATCACTCTAACATTGCGTGGCTTTAATCCTCTTTTTAAATCTTTTTCTACCATAGGTTTTGCTACTTCTTTGATTTTATTAACTAATGGTTTTATAGAATCTTTATTATTTAAATTTACAAGGCAGCAAGGAATATTATTATCTTCTAATTTGCTTTTATATTCTTGTGTTTTTGCATCATCCGCTAAGTCAATTTTACTTAATACTTTAAAATAAAATTTATTATTTACTAATTCTTTAACAAGAGGATTTGATGATGAAAAAGGCGCTCTGGCATCACATATTTCAATGACCATATCGACAAGATTTAATTTTTCTTTTATTTCTCTTATAGCTTTAGCCATATGTCCTGGAAACCAGTTAACATTAGCTTGGTTATTAATGTTTTTATCAGTCATTTTTACTACCTCTTTCAAATTAATTATATCATGAATAATACTTTTTTTTAATATTAATATTAAAATAAGCACCAAAATGATGCTTGTTTTTTATTTCGCAACATATATTTATGATAATAAAGTTGATTATCAACTATATTAAATACTGAATTTTATAATTCGTATAACAACTTTTAAAAAAGACTTAAAGGATTAAATTTATAGATTTTCACTTTGTCTATTGGACAAGATGAATAATCAGTATACGAATCACAAGAGGAAGAAGTAACATCATATTTAGCATATGAAAAACCATTTTTAGCAATAATTGATGATTTTTCTTCAATTGCTGGTGCAATCGTGTGATTACGATTATCACCCACCAATAAATATTCGTTTTCTTTCAATTCATAGTGCGTAATAGAAAAATTATTTTTTCTTTCAATAAAAGTGAAATTTTGCTCAGTTAAAACATTATTTACATATAATTCATTATTTACAAGATCTATTATTTCACCAGGAAGACCTAATACTCTTTTAATGATATAATAATCATCCTTTTGATCATATTGACTAACGACAACGTCAAAACGTTCAATATTACTGTTACGATTAACTTTTACCATATAACCAATGGAGCCATCTTGAATATTAGGATTCATAGATTCACCATTAACCACAACTTTAATAAAAAATAACTTAAATGATAATAAAATCAAAACAAAAACAATACCAATGCTTAGCACTATATTTAATAAAATATCATACCATTTATGTTTTGCTTTCACATTATCATCTCCCTTATTTATAATTATACACGATACAAGCGCTATTATAAAGAAAAAAATGTAATGGTAAACCATTACATTAGTCACATTATATCAATTATATCTTTTGAGCAACTTTAGAAGCTTTACCTTTTAACTTACGTAAATAGTAAAGTTTAGCTCTTCTTACTTTTCCATGACTTACAACTTTAACGTATGCAATCATTGGACTATTAACTGGGAAAACTCTTTCAACACCAACACCATTTGAAATTTTTCTAACAACAAATGATTTTGATACGCCTTCTCCTCTTTGTTTGATTACTAAGCCTTGGTAATCTTGAACTCTCTTTTTATTTCCTTCAATAATGTTAACACCAACAACAACAGTATCACCAATTCTAATTTCAGGAATATCACTACGAATTTGATTAGCTGTAACTTCTTTTACTAAATTCATGTTCATAAGCTTTTTTCTCCTTTTTCATATATTTTTACAAGTTGCTCATAGGCTGTGACTATTTCCTAGCGGAGCATCAGGGCATAACGCTTAATTATTATAGCAAAAAACATAATAATATTCAAGGTTTTTTATGATTTTTTTCACCATTTTTCATTTTTTTTCAAAATAGGCGATGAAACATTCATCGCCCATATGATTTTATCCTAGCATTTTACTTTTACGTCTTTTAATAAGTGCAATAATAAATGCTACTAATACTAATACAATATTTCCTGCAACTGAACTTTCATTAACCATACCATTACAACCAAAATCAATCTTATTATCATTTGGTGCATCAACTATCTTTTCATAACTATAGATCTTACCAGCAATTTCAGCAGTTGCTGTATATACTATTTTTCCTTCTTCATTTGTTGATGAAGTAATATTTGCAACTACTTCAAGCACATGAGTATTATCAGTAAAACAAGTTAATGTTGCAATAGCAGATGAGTAATCATCAGCAAAACTCCAAGAAATATTATCAAAGTCATATTTATGACCTAGTGCTTCAAGAATAATTACACTTCTTGATAATTCTTCGCCACATACACTACAATATACAACGCTATCATAATGTCCCTTATCTAAGCATGTTGCTTCTACTTTATTTTCTTCTACTGCTTCTGCAGGAGTATGACCTAAAGCAGAAATCTCGTTATAAGTAGAATAATCACATCTACTACATGTATAATATTCATTCCAGCCTTTTTCTGTACATGTTGCATCTTTTGCTTCATGATGTGTTAAATCATGTCCTAAAGCTTCAAGTGTGATTTCTGTTCTTGATAATTCTTCACCACATACACTACAGTATACAACACTCTCATAATGTCCTGTTTCCAAACATGTAGGTTCTACTCTATTTTCTTCTACAGCTTCTGCAGGAGTATGACCTAAAGCAGAAAGTTCATTATAAGTTGAATAATCACAACGTGAGCAAGTATCATATGCTTCCCATCCGATTTCTGTACATGTTGCATCTTTTGCTTCATGATGTGTTAAATCATGTCCTAGTGCTTCAAGAATAATTACACTTCTTGATAATTCTTCACCACATACACTACAGTAAACAACGCTATCATAATGTCCTACTTCTAAACATGTAGGTTCTACTCTATTTTCTTCTGCTGCTTCTGCAGGAGTATGACCTAAAGCAGAAAGTTCATTATAAGTAGAATAATCACAACGAGAACAAGTATCATATGCTTCCCAACCTATTTCTGTACATGTTGGTGCTTTTGCTTCATGATGTGTTAAATCATGACCAAGTGCATCAAGAGCACTTTCAGTTCTTGATAATTCTTCACCACATACACTCCAGTAAACACCGCTATCATAATGTCCTGCTTCTAAACATGTAGGTTCTAATCTATTTTCTTCTACAGCTTCTGCAGGAGTATGACCTAAAGCTTCAAGTATAATTTCAGTTCTTGATAATTCTTCGCCACATGCACTACAGTATACAACACTATCATAATGTCCTGCTTCTAAACATGTAGGTTCTAATCTATTTTCTTCTACAACTTCTGAAGAAGTATGACCAAGTGCATCAAGAGTAATTTCAGTTCTTGATAATTCTTCGCCACATACACTACAGTATACAACGCTATCATAATGTCCTGTTTCCAAACATGTAGGTTCTACTCTATTTTCTTCTACTGCATCTGCATGAGTATGACCGATTGCTGCTAGTTCTACATAAGTAGAATAGTCACATCTACTACATGTATCATATTTATTCCATCCAATTTCTGTACATGTTGGTGCAACTGCTTCATGATGTATTAAATCATGGTCTAGTGCATCAAGAGTAATTTCAGTTCTTGATAATTCTTCACCACATACGCTACAGTAAACAACGCTTTCATAATATCCTGTTTCTAAACATGTTGCTTCTACTCTATTTTCTTCGACTGCATCTGCATGAGAATGACCAAGTGCTGCTAGTACTTCTTTTTCAAACATTTCACCACAAACTGAACATTCTTTATGTTTTAATCCTGTTGTAACACAATATGGTTCTATGTCAATTACCCATTCTATAATATCATGTTTACAAGTCACTTCATAAAGTGGATAAGCAATTATTTTTCCTTTTAGAATTGCAGGCAATGTATCTGCAACACCATCGTTATTAATATCCCAACCAATAAAACTGTATATATAGTGTTCCTCATTTACTTCGAGTAAAAGATCTGCTGGAACTCTTAATATTTCACTACTTTTATATGCTGAGAAAGCTAATATATTTCCTTTATAATCGTGGAAAACAGCTTCATTCCACTCGTTTAAAAAGTATGAAATGCAATTGTCTTTCCAAATATATTCCCACTCACAATTGTTTCTATCTTGATAACAATATATTTCTAAAACATTTTCAGCAGAAGAAGAAAAATCAGTAATCGAATCCACACATGATGATAGAATTAACTGACGTAGAGTATCAGGAAAAGCATTGTATGTTATAACAGGTAAACGTAAATATTTTAATAACGTGCAACTTAAGAAAAGATTTTCATAAATTATTGTTACAGGCATTTCTTCTATTTTATCTGGAATATAAATATATTCCATTTCTTTATCACAAACACCAATGACAATAATTGTATTTGAATATGTGACAAAATATTCTATATTATCGTATACGTTACATCTTTGAACTTCAAAATAATACTTTCTATTTCCGTTCCAACTATTGCCAAGTTTTTCAGGCAATGTTTCTCCCTCAAATCCTATTATTAAATTGCTACATTTATCAAATGCATATGCACCAATATTTGTAACAGACTTTGGTATTATAATACTAGTTAGATTGCTGCAATCTGAAAATGCATATTCATATATTGATGTTACACTATTTCCATCTAAATCCCCTATCTCAATTCTATTTTCTGATCCAATATATTTAAATATAACTACATTCCCATCTTTATAAACTAAATATTCAAACATTGAATCATTTATATAATCTTTAACACCTAAAAAATACTCATTATCAAATTTCGAATTACCACTGAGAGACTCAGGTAATTGCTCTGATTTAAAACAAATTTTAATCCGACTGCCTTGTTCAAAAGCATTTGCATCAATATTCGTCACAGTTTCTGATATTACAATGACTTTCAAATTGTAGCACTCCTCAAATGCATTTTTACCAATGCTTGTTACATTGATTCCGTTAATCCTTTCAATAGATATTATAGATTCATCACCAATAAATCGAATTATTTCTAATTGGTTGTTCTCTTTTAATATGTATTTGTATTGATCATTAGCATTAATTTCAATAATGCCTAGATAATACTCTGTACCATTATTCCACTCGATACCAAGTGAATTAGGTAGTTGCTTGGATTTGAATCCTATGCTCAATCTTAAGCAATAATTAAATGCATAATCACCTATACTTGTTACTGATTCAGGAATTTGCATTATCTTTAATTTTTCACAATCATAAAATGCATAATCACCTATACTAGTAACACCATCTGGAATGTTGATGCTTGCTAAGGAACTACATCCTTCAAATGCATAAGCTCCAATACTTGTTACACTATTTGGAATTGTTATACTTGATAAGGAACTACATCCATAAAATGCTCCATTTCCAATACTTGATAAACGACTATTACTTTCAAATGACACATTCATCAAGTTAACACACCTATCAAATGCAGAAGCTCCAATACTTGCAACACTATTTGGAATTGTTATACTTGCTAAGGAACTACATCTTTCAAATGCAGAAGCTCCAATACTTGTTACACTATTTGGTATTGTTATACTTGCTAAAGAACTACAATAATAAAATGTAGAAGTTCCAATACTTGATAAACGACTATTACTTTCAAATGACACATTCATCAAGTTAACACATTCATAAAATGCACTATATCCAATACTTGTTACACTATTTGGTATTGTTATACTTGCTAATGAACTACATTGAGCAAATGCAGAAGATCCAATACTTGTTACACTATTTGGTATTGTTATACTTGCTAAGGAACTACATCCTGAAAATGCACTATTTCCAATACTTGATAAACGACTATTACTTTCAAATGACACATTCATCAAGTTAACACAGCCAGAAAATGCACTATTTCCAATACTTGTTATACTATTTGGTATTGTAACAGATGCTATATTTACGTTGTTTTTGAAAGCATTCACACCAATATTTGTAACAAATAATCCTTGATAAATATTAGGAATTATTACTTTTGATTCAGTTCCATTATATCCATTTATACTATATGTTCCATTCTTTAATAAAGCAAATGTCAAACCATCTGTAAAAAATGGTTGATAATTTTCATCAGATAAATATGTGATTGTTCCTTTAAATCCTTGATTCCAGTTTGTATCCCAGCTAGGAACTTCTTCCTTATGCTTTTCAAAAACAATATTTCCTTTAACATTATAAAATGCATTAGCATTAATGTATGGGTAGCCTAATACTCTAATAATTTTTAAACTAGAACAATCTCCAAAAGCATAACTGCCAATTGTTGATACATTTTCTGGTAATATAATATTATCTAATTTGCTACACAAATAAAATGCTCTGTTTCCTATTGATAAAACAGTTGAAGGTATTTCAACATTAATTAAACTGCTACAATTATTAAAAACTCCATTCCCAATGTTTGTTATTCCTTCAGGTATTTTAATATTAGTTAAACTACTGCAATTGTTAAATGCATAATCATAAATATATACGACACTTAAAGGTATTTCAAATTCTTTTAAATTCACACATTTATAAAACGCATTGTTTCCTATACTCAATAATTTACTATTATTTCCGAAATTAACACTAGATAAGTTACTACAATTATAAAATGCTTCATTACCTATTGCTGTAACACTATCAGATATTTTAATACTTTTTAAATTAGTGCATTCACTAAATGCATTATCCATTATTATCGTAATACTATCGTGTATAAAAACACTTGTTAAACTGCTGCATCCTTTAAATAAATAAGATGAAATAGTTGACATAGATTCTGGTAATACTATGCTTTCTAAGGAACTACATCTTGAAAATGCACTCGCTCCAATACTTTTTACACTATTTGGAATTGTTATACTTGTTAATGAACTACATCCTGAAAATGCACTCACTTCAATACTTGTTACACTATCTGGAATTGAAATACTTGTTAATGAACTACATCCTGAAAATGCACCATAACCAATACTTGTTACACTGTCAGGTATATCAACGCTTATTAGACTACTACAATTTCCAAACAAATAAGAATCAATATTGGTAATATTTCTCGATAATACGATACTTGTTAAACTACTACAACCATCAAAAGCGAATTCATCAATAAATATTACACTATTAGACATATTTATGCTTACAATATCTGTACAGTCTTTAAAAGCATAAGCAGAAATAGTACTAACACTATAATCATCGATTTTATCTATAATGATTTCCGTGTTTGTGCCAATATATTTCAAAATAACTGCATTATCGGAATTATCTATAATATAATTAAATTGTTCATTTGAAGATATTAGCTTTATTCCTAAAAAATACCTTCTTCCTCCGTTCCAATTTTCACCAAGATTTTCTGGCAAATTATTGGACTTAAATCCAATAGTTAAATTATTGCACCTGTAAAAAGCATTGTTACCAATACTCGTTACACTTTCAGGTATTAAAATACTTGTCAAATTATAACAATTTTCAAAAGCATTATCCATAATCGTATTTAAATCACTAGGTAAAGTTACCCTAGTAATGTCTCTACATCCATAAAAAGCTTTCTCACCAATAGTTGATACACTATAACCATCGATGTTATTTATTATAATATCTGTGTTTGTGCCAATATATTCTAAAATAATTGCATTATCAGAATTATTAATCAAATATTTATAATGTTCATTTGATGAAAGTTGTTTTATACCCAAATAATAATTACCTGTCCCATTCCAATTTTCACCAATCATCTCAGGCAACTCATTAGACTTCAACATTATGATTAAATTAACAATTCCTCTAAAAGCATTGTTACCAATACTCGTTACACTTTCAGGTATTAAAATACTTGTCAAATTTTCACAATTTTCAAAAGCATTGTTACCAATACTTGTTACACTATCTGGAAATGTTATGCTTGTTAAGGATCTACAATAATAAAATGCATCATCACCTATACTAGTAACACCATCTGGAATGTTGATGCTTGCTAAGGAACTACATCCTGAAAATGCACTATTTCCAATACTTGATAAACTACTATTACTTTCAAATGACACATTCATCAAGTAAAAACATCCTGAAAATGCAGAAGCTCCAATACTTGTAACGCCATCTGGAATGTTGATGCTTGCTAAGGAACTACATCTTGAAAATGCATAATCACCTATACTAGTAACACCATCTGGAATGTTGATGCTTGCTAAGGAACTACAGCCTGAAAATGCTGAAGCACCAATACTTGATACACTATTAGGAATAGTGATACTTGTTAGGGAACTACAGTTATTAAATGTGCTTTTACCAATACTTGTTACACTATTTGGAATAGTAATACTTGTTAGGGAACAACATCCCCAGAATGCAAAATCTCCAATACTTGTTACACTATTTGGAATTGTTATACTTGCTAAGGAACTACAGCCAGAAAATGCATCACTTCCTATACTTGTTACACTATCTGGAATAGTAATACTTGTTAGGGAACTACATCCATAAAATGCATATTCTCCTATGCTTGTTAATTGACTATTATTTCCAAACGATATGTTCTGCAAATTTACACAAGATCTAAAAGCTTCTTTATAAATAATTGTAACATCGCATTCTTCAATCTTCCCAATTTCAATTTCATTATCTGAACCAATGTATTTTAATATTAAAGCGCTATTATTATTAAATAGTAAATATACAAATAAATCATTTTTTCCGAATTTGGTAACGCCAAGAAAATACTCATTACCTCCATTCCATTCTTCTCCAAGATTTTCAGGAAGATTATCATTTTGAAATAATATATATAAATTTATGCACGAAGAAAATGTATAATTTCCAATATATTTTACAGTATCTGGTATCACAATATTAGTTAATGAACTACAGCTATTAAATGCGTTATTTCCAATACTTGTCACACCATCTGGTATTGTTATACTTGTTAAGCTACTACATCCTCTAAAAGCATTTTCTTCGAAGATAGTAATGCTGCTTGACATTTCTACATTAGACAATGAACTACATCCATTAAAAACACTTTTTCCAATACTTGTTACACTATTTGGTATTGCTATACTTGTCAAAGAAATACACATATTAAAAGCATTACTACCGATTGATAATAAACCATCTGGCAACACAATACTAACTAATGCTTCACACCCACTAAAAGCAGCATCATCAATAGATTTTATACTATCTAATATTTCAACACTAGTTATTTTATAATTTAAATAAAATGCATTTTTATAGATATAAGAAACTTCATGACCATCTATTCCATTTATAATAATATTGGTTTCTGAACCAATATACTTAATAATTATGGCATTATCGCTTTTATCAATTACATATATATAAGAATCATTGACACAAAGCGATGTTATTTCAAACAAAAGATTACTAGGCATGCCAGCATAATTAATTGGTATAGTATCTGATTCTAAGCACAATAATAAATCCTCGTTATGACCTTCAAAAGCTTCTGGCAGTATAATAGTAATACTTTGTGAAATATGAATTATTTCTATATTTTTACATTTATAAAATGCATAAGCAGGAATAAAATTGCCACCAATAATCGAAACATAAAGCAGCGTGTCAGGAACATAAATAAAATCATCAAATAAATTGTTATCTCCAAAATAATATCCTAAGGTGTTGTACATTTTAGAAATCGTCATTTTTTCAAGAGTGTTCCATCCTTTAAATGCTGCAAAGCCAATTTCTTCAACAGTTGATGGAATATTTAGTTCTTTCATAGTAATATTTGGCATATCAGCAAATGCATAATCACCAATTTCTAATAAAGTTTCTGGAAGAATAATTTCACTCATTCCAGTATAAGAAAAAGCATATTTATAAATTCCTTTAAGTTCACATTCAGGATGGTAAGTAACACTAGTTAATGAAGTACATCCATAAAATGCATAATCTGATATTTCTTGAATTCCTTTTGGAATATAAAAGCTTTGTAAAGAAGAACAATTATAAAAAGCTCCTTCATAAATTCCACTAATTTCACTATTTTCAGAAATATTTACTTCTTCCAATTTCTCACAATATGCAAAAGCATAATAATCAATTGATAAAACATTATCAGGAATAGTAATACTTCTTAAATTTTTCATTGCTAAAAATGCACGATAACCAATTGTAGTTAGATTGCTATCTTCACTAATAATAATTTCAGATAATTTACTTCCTTCAAAAGCCCCAAAAGCAATACTTTGAATACTGCTATCAATCGTAAAACTTCCTTCTTTTCCACCAGGACAAGTAATAAGTCTAGACAAATCTTTCTTATATAAAACACCATCAACTGAAGCGTAATATGTATTATCTTCAGACACATTAATTGCTGTTAAATTACTATTTAATCCAAAGCAAAACTCGCCTATGTAATATGTCGTTGATGGAATATATAATTCTCCTGTAATTCCACTATTATAAAAAGCATTAGCATCAATTCTTAATTCTCCATTACCTAGTGTTAAGCTAGATAGCAAAGTAGTATTATAAAATGCATTATCATGAATTCTAATGACACTATCAGGAATATTTAAAGAAGTAATCTTTGTACTAATAAAAGCACTTTCACCTATTTCTAATAAAGAACTGTTTTCTTCAAATGTAAGTGATGATATATTACTTTGATAGAATGCATAATCATTTATATATTCTACAGTATTAGGAATAGTTACACTATTTAAATTTGAAGTTTCTGCAAAAGCATATTTTCCAATCTTTTTTAAAGATGAAGGAAGATTAATTGAAGTAATTCCACTTTGATAAAATGCATAATCATGAATTACATTTACTCCATTAGGAATAATTATGCTTTGTAATGATGATGTCTTTGCAAAAGCATAATTATATATAGCATTGATTGTATTAGGTAGTGTAATACTTTGAAGTGTCGTGTTTTCATAAAAAGCATAACCACCAATTGCTGAAACAATTTTTCCATCAATTGTTGATATATCAAGTGAAGTTTCACTTCCTAAGTATTTTACTAAAGAAATCGTATCATCACTTAATAAAGCGTAACTAAAATCTCCGTTTTCAAAGACTTCTAAAACGCCAACGTAAAATCCACGAATTCCATAATCCCAATTATCTTGTAAGTTTTGCGGTAATGTAACAGACTTAAAATATACATTTAATTGTGATGAACTAGAAAAAGCATATCTTCCTATATACTCTACGCTTTCTGGAATGTCTATACGAGTTAGCAATTTACATCCAGTAAATGCATATCTTCCTATATATGTTAATCCCTCATTTAAAGTGACATTTTCTAAAGAAGAACATCCCCAAAAAGCATAATTATCTATCTCTTCAAGACTTGTTAACACTTCAAAGTTAACGTATTTTAAAGAAGACATTCCAGAAAAGGCACGTGCTTGTATATGTTTTATTTTGTTATCATTAGCAAAAGTAATCCTTTCTAATGAATATGCTCCATCAAACATGTATGCAGAAATACTTTCAAGAGTATTTCCTTCTGCAAAAGTTACTTCTTTTAGATTATTACATCCTTCAAAAGCATATTGAGCAATACTTGTTATGTTTGAAGGAATAGTAAAACTCGTAATACCTGTATAGCCAAAAACACCACTTCCAAGACGACTTAGTTTACTTCCTTCTTCAATAGTAATGTTTTTAATATTATAGTCATAACAAAATGCATGTCTAGATAAATTGATTATATTTCTTGTTATTACTATATCGCCAAGAGATGTACAGGATTCAAATGCCCGTACACCTATAGTCTCTAAACTTTGAGGAAAGACAATTTCAACTAAATCATTACACTTTGAAAATGCATCATTTTTAATTTCATTTAATCCTTCATTTAATGTAACATGTTGCATATTGCAACCTGCAAAAGCATACATATCAATAATATAAACATCATTTGGTACAATAAAATCATCATCGATGCCTGAAGCATGACAATATAATACCTTTTTATTATTCTCATTTGTATAATAAATTACATTATTAGTTGAAGAATAAACACTATTTCCTTCTTCAACATCTAATGTAGTAAGATTATCACAATATGCAAATATACCTTCTCCAAGATGAGTAGTATTTTCATTAACAGTAAAACTTTCTAAACCACTTTCTGAAAATGCTCTATCACCAATATAATTAACACTTGAAGGTAATGAAATATT
>JALEMY010000111.1 GCA_022767485.1 Erysipelotrichaceae bacterium | reverse complement strand
CCACAATAACCTATTTATTTTTCAAAGATCTCTTTTTATATTTTAAAAACTTTTGAAAATGGCAAAGGCCATTGAGAAAAGGTTTTAAAATCTTCTCTCCAAAAGTTCTTTTCAGCGTGGCTTTACATTTATTTACAGCCTCCAATAAATATTTTTCAAAAATTACTTGATTTATTTATAGTTGGCTCTTTCAAACTTATTATTTCCATTATTTACTATTGTATAATTTCATTTAACGCTTTTGCATCAATTGATAATTGATTTTTTAATTCATCTAGTGATGAAAAACATTTTTCATCCCGATGATAATACATAAAGATAACGGATATTTTTTCATTATATATAGATTCATTAAAATCTAATATATGCGCTTCTATTTTTAATATGTTCGAATCATTAATTGTCGGATTAACTCCAACATTAATCATAGCCTTATAAAATTTATCATTGACCATTGCTTTTCCAAAATATACCCCGTGTTTTAGTAAATAACAAGATGAAGTAACTTTTATATTAGCAGTTTTAAAGCCGATGCTTCTTCCAATTTTTAAGCCATCTATAACGAAAGAACTTACAAAAAATGGTTTGTATAACAATTTATTAGCTTTGCTAATTTCACCATTTAAAAGTAACTTTCTAATGTATGTTGAAGATATCTTTTGACCATCAATATACACATCATCAACTTCCACAAGATCATAATTACAATTTTCTTTTAAAAAAGAAATATTGCCTTCTTTATTTTTTGCAAAAGAAAAATCACTACCACAAATGATAGCTTTACAATTAAGTTTATCTAAATATGTCTTAACAAATTCATTTGCAGATAAAGACATAAATTTATCTTTAGAAGATAAAAGCAAAACATAATCCACGCCTAATTGCTTAAATATATCAAGTTTTGTTTCACTATCGTAAATACAATTTTGCATTTTAAATAATGTTAAAACATCATCTAAAAAAGTTATGATTAAACTTTTTAAATGACTACTTTGACTTTTTTTTAAAAGTGAATTTATAATCTTTTGATGACCTAAATGTAATCCATCAAAAAATCCGATTGTTATAGCAGTATTTTCATTAAAATTCTTTAAGTCTTCTACTTTTAAAATCTTCATCGAATAATCCTCTTTCGCAATGATAAATGTTTTTATCAATTTTTTTATATACAGCAATTTCTTTATCTATATCACAAATTAATAATCTTTCATCTGTTTCATTTTTTAAAATAATATCTTGCCCATAATAGACTCTTTTTAATATTGATGAATCAAAAATATTTAAAACCTTAAATGGAACACAATCTTTAATAGATAATAGTTTAACATTTCCTTTAAGTAAATCATCGTATGAATTTGCTTCTTCTAGCTTAACATTTCCAATTTTAGTTCTTTTTAAAAAACTTAAATGACCATCATTATTTAATTTACGAGAAATATCAACTCCAAGGCTCCTGATATATGTTCCCCTTGAACACTTTGTTTTAAAAGTTAATGTGTCACCAGTATATTTAATTAGATCAATATCATAGATATTAACTTTTCTTGTTGGAATATCTACTATTTCATTATTTCTTGCATATTCGTAAAGATGTTTGCCATCTACATGAATTGATGAATAAATAGGTGGTGTTTGATTAATTTCACCTTTAAATAAATTCAACACTTCAATAATTTTATCTTCATTATAGACTAAAATATTGGATGAAGATATTTCTTTACCAGTTAAATCGTAAGTATCAGTAAAACTTCCAAATCTAATAGTTGCAATATATTCCTTACTTTCATGTTCTAAAAAAGACATTATTTTTGTAGCTTTATTTATACCAACAATTAAAAGGCCACATGCAAATGGATCAAGTGTTCCACAGTGACCTACTTTTTTAGTATTGAAAAGATTTTTTACAACTTTGATAATATCATAACTTGTATAGTTTTCAGGTTTATTGATTAATAAAATACCGTCCATTGTCTTTTCCTTTTACACCTTAATTTTACTTGAATGTAAAGAAAATAACAATCATTATTTATTATCATCACATAAATATTTTAAAGGTAAGCAATATTCTTTTTCATATATTTCTTTCCAAACTTTGTAATTTTCCTTCAACATATAATCTACATTTTCAATAAATGATTTATCTTTACTTGGATAAATTGGTTTACAAATATGAATTGTATATTCTTGAACAAAAAAGCCATCTTTTCCCATTACATCTGAATCTTTCATCGTAATAAAACATGGTAATACTGGTACATTATTTTTACTTGCAAAACGATAAGCACCTTTCTTTAATGGTTTTGGTTTTCGATAATTCCACCATAAACTTTGTTCTGGATATACTAAAATTAAGTTTCCTTCATTTAATAAAGTATCTACAGCGTTTATAAATTTTTTCATTGTTAGTTTATTTGAAGATAATGGAAGAGTATTACAATGGCGCATTAAGAAACCATAAAATCCTGGAAATGAAGTATAATTACCCTCTTTTATAACTCGATAGAATTTACGATTAGCTTGATTTGAGGCCTCATATGCCATTTGAATAGCAAAACTATCAAAAGGATTAAAGTGATTACACGTAATGATTGCTCCACTTTTTAAAGAATTAAAATTTTCAATACCTTTGATTTCTTTGACGATCATTTCCTTATTATCTAAAATGTTATTTAAAAAACGTCGAGCCATCATATATGCAACTTTACTTTTAACTTTTCCAGTAATGCTATTATTTAAATAATCAATATCATTTGGCATTAACACTTTGCCTTCAGGATCATCTTCAACATCTTCATCAAAACGACCATCTTTTTCATATTGTTCAATTTTATTTATGATATCAACACGATCTTTTGCCCTTTGTTTGTTTAATAAATTTAAATAATTATCTTCTTTATTAGTTTCACTAATAGCAAGATTTAACAAACGTTCACAAGATATTTGATCACGCTTTCTTTCACTATCAGTATAATCATGTAATACTTTTAATATTTCATCATAAACCACTGTCTTTTTGGCATATTGCCAAAAGATATCAGCAAAGCGACAATCGCTATAATGCCATGGCTTACTAACCATAATATAATGAATAATCTTAGCTTCTTTAATGTCAAAGGGGATTTCTCCAAAAACTTCACAATTCCATCTTTGATCTAACCAATAAATATGATCTTTACAAATCAAATTTAAATAATCCTCATCTTGTGTAACAACAAAATTGTATGTATGTAAATATTGTACAAACTTATCTAAAACAAAGTGGACTCTAAATTGATCACAATTTATTAAAAGCAACCCAGCATTAAAAAAATTATAACGAGAAACACCGACTACTTTTTCTACATAAGTTCCATATTCATCTACTTGAATCATAACTTGTTCATGACAAGCGCCAAGATAATTATCCTTAATATCAGTTAAATAAAGTTCGCTGATATCTCCTTGAACAATAGTATCACTATCAATATAAATAGCTTTATCAAAATCTGGAAACATTTCCGCGATAAATAAGCGATAATATGTCGTTTTAGAATAATAATCACGTATTGGAAAACGATCGGCAATAGATGTTAAATAATTTGAAACATCATCAAAAATAATTGTAAAATTATCATTTTTCATATCTAAAATTTTTTCTTTCATTTCACTTGAAATATTAGTATTTAAAATATGAATTTCGTAATGGTATTTAAGCGAAGCATTTTCCATCATTGATTTAATCGATACTATAGTATATTTGACAAATGCATCGTCAGTCGCATAAAAAATTGGAATTATTTTTTCACTCATAAATTATTCTCCTTATTAAATCTTTTGATTAAATAAATATATTCATACAAAATATCATCAAATTGATAATATTTAAACACTTTATGAATTTTACTAACATGCCATTGTTTTATATTATCAGTATGAGGATAAGGCAAGTAAAATAAACGTTTAGAAAAGTGTCGAATCACAGTATGATTATGTAAAAACTTTTGATCATTAAACTTTTGAGGTAAAACTTTTCTTATGGTAGTTGAACGTATTAAGGCACTTTGATCAGCAAACACTAATTTTTTTACTTTTAATAATGCTCTAGCCTTCGTTAAAATTTTAGTTTCTTTCATTTTCTTTAAATTCATTAAAATAACACCGGCATTTATGTAATTAGGATTTAGTAAATATTTGCCATAATGATCACGCGAGGCTGCATATTCATATGATGATATATCAATATCGTATAATAAATGAATATCTTTATTAAATAACACATCAACATCTAAATATAAAATCTTATCTGGTAAGCCATCAACAATATCAGCAAATAATCTAATTAATGTATACGGGGAACAATAAGCACTCTCGTTTGGACATGAAGCAAATTCTTTCATATATAAATTTGTAACGTCTATCTTTTTTATTTGATTATCAATATTATATTCTTTTATAACTTTATTTAAAAAATCAATTTGCTTATCGCTTATAGGTTTATATTGCTCTTTAATATGAGAAACATCCATTGTAAAAACATAAAAAGTATAAGGTTCGTTATTGTTTGATCTTTTAAAGATGGATAAAACACAAGTTAAAATACCATCGAATACTTTATCATTACCACAAAATAGTACGTTAATCATTGTTTTCCTCCTTAATATATTTAATTTTTTCATAATTAGAATTTAAACTACGCATGCACATTGTATTATATATTTTGTCCCTTAAATCTTTTTTTTGCTTATTTAAAGGTAATTCTTTATTTGAAAAAAATGGACCATCCACATATGTAACAATGTTAACTTTGTTTGAATGCTTTCTTTTTTGATAAGTATTGGTAAAGCAAAATGATGGAACATTCAAACTAATAGGATAATGAAATGAAGTATCTTTAAAAGGTCTAATTTTTGTATAATATGGCCAAATATGAGCTTCAGGATAAATAACAATAGCCTTATTTTCTTTAATTCTTTTATTTATCGCTCTTATAAAATTTTTATAAGCAATAGTATCATCTGGTAGCGGTAAGGCTCCAAGTGATGGGGTTATTTTACCAATAAGAGGAATTGAAACATTATTTGGATGAACGATTACATAATTTGTTTTTGGAAAGTTTATCATATTGAATATAAAAGCATCTGCAATATCTTGCGTGTGATTACCATAAAGAAAATACCCGGTTTTTTTATATTTCTTAAGAACTTTTTTATTGATTGTCTTATGATGAAAAACAATTTTACTATATAAAAAAGCTATAGGTGTTGCAATAATTCTATACCAAAAAAAATGAGTAAATTTTTTAAAGCAAGAATCATAGCAATATTTATAATTACCATCTATTAACTTTGGAGTAATTTTGGCTTTTGAAAATTCATCATTAAGTTCATCTTTATAATAAATTACTTTTCTTTTTTCCACTTTTTTCACTTCCTTGCGATATGTTAACAATAAAGTAATATTTAAACAATATAAATATATGATATTTAGTCTACACATTCAAAACATTGATGTAGAATTAAAAAAAGTTATTTCTACTGATAGTAGAATAACTCTATTATGCCCTTTTTATCAAAAAAAATCACACTAGGCCTTTATAATGACACTTTTTATAACTTATACATATAATGAAGTGTAGTAAAATGAAAGTAGGTGAGAGTTTGTATAATTGCAATGCAAATTCATGTCCAAATGTTAGTATTACTCTTCTTGCTAATGAAGAAAGACTTGCTCCTTGTGATCTAATTACTTATACAGTAACAATAACTAACGATGATCCAAATGTAACTTATGCTTTCTTTAAAGACAATATGCCATGTCCAATAGTTGCATTACCTGGAACTGTTACAATAAATGGAACATCATATCCGACATTAAATCCGCAAACAGGTTTCAATGTAAACTTCCTTACTTTAGGTAATGAAATTACAATTACTTACATTGGAAAAGCATATGGAGATAGTTGTTGTTGTGTAAAAGTTACAACTTGCGATTGCTGTAGAAATTATCGTAAAGTAAACAATTATGTAACACTATGCTATAAACAATGTTGCCAAAATAAACAAGTTACTTCAAATAGAGTTGAAACAGAAGTTGAATACTAATTTGTACTACATAAAAGAGCATTTGTTTTGCTCTTTTTTTAATTTAGCAATAAAAAAAAGACAATATAAATTGTCTATTTTAATGAAAGCATAGCTAGAAAAATAATTCTATCTCCACTTTTTGCTTCAAGATAATATGCATTGTTTTCTTTATAATAATAGATACTAATTTGTTCCCCATAATATGATTCATGGATATAATCAATTTGGAAAGAAGAAATTTCTTCATCAATTTTTAAATTTAAAGCATTTAATATCATCATAGCATATCTTGCATTATTCGTATGTCCATTATGATCAATATCACAAAATTCAACTTTACATACGTAAACATTTTTATTAGTAGTATCAAATTCTTTCAGTCTAACATATGGTGTATCAAAAAGTTTTTCATCACAAGTTGGAATTAAATAATCGACGTGTTTAGCAGGAATTATTTTTCGAGTTTTAGCATTTAAAATAATCCATTTTGCTTCACCAATAATATATAAATCATCGTTTAAAGAACTAATAGTTGTATTACGATTAAAATCCACTAATGATTTAGGAAGAGCCCAAGTTGTCGCTTTAATATGAGCATATAAGGGCACATCTTTTATAATCTTATAGCGGACAGAAAGCAAAACCCATATTAAATCTTTATTAATCATCTCTTCATATGACATATGAAATTTTTCACTATGAATTCCTGCAATGTCTTGAAAGATATCTAAAACACCATGAGGAGCAATTTTATCATATTGAAGATAATCGATATATTTTAAATAATATTCCCTACTATATTTTAAATCCATAATTTAAACCTCTTTATATTTACCAAAAATAGTTTTATGGAAATGAAGCATCTTTTCTTTAGCTGTTTTATTACCACATTTTAAAGCTTTGTCATACCAATAACCTGCTTTGTTAATATCCTTTTCAACACCAAATCCTTTTTCATAACAAGAAGCTAGCGAAACCATAGCTTCGCTAAAACCTTGAAGAGCAGAACGTTGATACCAAAAAAATGCCATCTCATCAAATTGTGGAATACCAAGTCCGTATTCATAACATCTACCTAAACTATATTGCCCTAAAGGGTATTTTCTTTTACAAGTTTCTTGATACCAATAAAATGCCTTTTCATAATTTTTAATAACGCCAGTTCCATCTGCATAACATATTGCAACATTATATTGGGCTTCAAGTAATCCTTGATTTGCTGCCATATGAAAGTATTCAAAAGCTTTATAATAATCTTGTTTTACATCCTCTCCAAGATAATATATTGCTCCTAAGTTATATTGAGCTAACACGTTATTATGTTTAGCAGCATTTTCTAAGTAAGAAATAGCCAATTCAATATTCATTTTGCAACCATAGCCATTTTTATAACAAATACCAAGATAGTAATCAGCATCAAAAAAGCCACTACTTGAGGCCTTTTTAAACCAATATATTGCTCTTGAATAATCTTGCTTTACGTCCATTCCATTATAAAAACACAATCCTAGTTCATATTGAGAAGTAGCGACACCTTGTGTTGATTCTTTAATTAGTGTTTTAAATTTGCTTGCGCCCATAATTCATCACCACTATAATTATAATATAAAAAAGCTAAAAAAAGCAATGAAATATCGTTGATTTCATCGCTTTTTTCATGATATTTTATATATAAAATTTATTTAAAACTATTTTACTTACAACACTTTCTTGTTCATCTTTTACTACACCATTTACCTTAACTTCTTCAAGGTCCATTAAAAATGCTACATCTTTTATTTCATCAAGCAAACATGTTACCTCTTTTATAATTTTATAAACATCATATGATACTGTTAATTCATCATATAATATGTCTTCGCTTAAAGATAAATATAAAATTTGATCTTTTAATATCGATGAGGCCATCATTGTCGTTTCATTTAAGCATCTACATACTTCAAGTGATGAAGTAATACCTGGATTTTTAAATAAAGTTTGAATTGTTAAATCGTAAATTGAAACATTGTTTTTATTGCTAACATAATGAGTCACTGGAACATAGTAGTAATCATTGGCAACTTTCTTTTCATAATAACTCAATACTTTTTGTCCACTACCGATTATACTTGATGTTAATAATAGATTATTGATACCAAAATGTCTTGTTAATTTTTTATTAATTGGAGTATTATTTACTGGCATATATGATAATACTTCATTATTCATAGCTAATGTGATATCTTCTACATAATCTAAATCAGTTAATGTCCAAATTATAGATTCTAGTAAACGCAATTCTTTTTTAGCATCATAAGTTTTAAAATTTTCATCAAATGATAATGTTAAACTTGTATCATTTAATTCTAATGAGGTAACTGTTACATTTTCTGGAAGTATTCCTTTAAATTTTGGTGTAGTTATAATACTATTTTCTTTAAGAAGTGATATAACATACATCATTTCTTCAGCTTTAGAATTAAATGATTCATATTTTACTGTAAGTGGAATTAAGGTGTCATCTTGATCAATTAGGTATACATCTACATAACTATAACTAACATTTTCAATTGGTTTGCTTACATCGATATTTCTTTCTTTATTTTTATATTGTATTGAAAAAATAAAACCTAAAATAATCAATGAAACTAAAATTGGTGAAAAAGCTAAAATAATAATTCTTTTAGTATTTAAATGTTTTCTCATAATATCGTCCTCAAAAATAATATATGAATATGAAGTTGATAAAAGAACACAAAAAATAAAAAGGTCGATAATATTTTCGACCTTGATATACTAATCTTTACGGTTTTTAAAATGTGTATGAAGTAAATGATGAGCGATATTGGAATTTGGCTCTATTAAAAATTCATCGTAAAGTTTTTGAATCATTTCATTTTCACAAGAAATTCGTTTTTTCTTATTTTTATCAATATTATAAATACCTTCTTGACGAGCTTTAATAACATCGATTTGTCTTTTATCTAAATGAATTGGTTGACCACCACCATTAACACATCCACCCGGACATGTCATAATTTCAATTGCATCATAAGATAAAGTTTTATTTTTTATGCCTTCAAGAACTTTTCTAGCATTAGCTAAGCCTGAAACAACACATAGACGTATCGTATAGTCATTAATTTTGACAGTGGCTTCACGAGTGTATGAAAGACCTCTAACTTCTTTAAAATCAATATTTGCAACATCATTGCATAACCATTTAGACGCATTACGAACAACTGCTTCAATTACCCCTCCAGTATTAGCAAAAATATCAGCAGCACCAGTAGATTCACCAAGAAGTGAATCAAATTCTCCATCATCTAAAGATTTTAAGTCTATGCCATATCTTTTTAACATGTTGGCAAGTTCTTTTACAGAAATTGAGACATCCGTAGCTTGTATACCATCAATTGCTAATTCTTCACGAGTAATTTCTTCTTTTTTGGCTATACATGGCATTAAAGAAACGACTATCAAATTATTAGGATCGATATTTTCTTTTTTAGCAAAATATGTTTTAGCAATCGAACTAAACATTTCTTGTGGGGACTTACATGAAGATGGTAAATTTAATAGCTCAGGATATTGTGTTTCAATAAATTTTATCCATGCAGGACAACAAGATGTAATCAATGGCAGATTTTGCTTACTTAAATAACGAGTTAAAAATTCTTTTGTTTCTTCCATTATAGTTAAATCTGCGCCAAAGTTTGTGTCGAATACTTTCTTAAACCCCAGCATTCTTAAGGCGGTTACCATCTTTTTTGTTACATCAGTTCCTGGTTGTAAGTTAAATTCTTCACCTAAAGATACTCTTGTTGCAGGTGCTGTTTGTACTATTACATACTTGCTTTCATCAGCTAAATATTTTTCAACTTTACTTGTATCATCAACTTGAAGTAAGGCACCAGTTGGACAAACTTGAACACATTGCCCACAATAAACACAATTTGATGGATCAGAAATAATAGTTTTAAAGCCACGGTTTGAAGCGCTAATAGCACCAATTGATTGAACTTGATTACAAACTGCTACACAACGATTACATAAGATACATTTACTAGCATTTCTTTTTAAAGCTCTAATTACTTTGCTTTCATTTTTTTGAGATAAGTCTCTTGTAAAACGAATATTACTAACTCCAAGTTCAATAGCTAAATTTTGCAATTCACATTTACCAGATTTTTCACAAAGTAAACAATCAAATGGATGATTAGATAATAATAATTCTAATACCATTTTTCTTTCTTCACGAACTCTTGCAGAATTAGTAAAAATTTCCATACCATTTTCAATATAAGTAGCGCAAGATGGAAGTAAAGTTCTACGGCCTTTTACTTCAACTACACATACACGACAAGAAGCAGGTTTATGTTCTAAGCAACTTTCTTCTCTTTTTAAATAACAAAGAGTTGGAATTTTTATTCCATGTTTTCTTGCAACTTGCAAAATCGTTAAGGAAGAATCTTCTTCAAATTCACAATTATTAATTTTAATTTTTACTAGCATTATTCTTCCTCCTTTTATTTAGATATTGCTTTTGGTTTTGCAGGACACTTGCTAAAACATAAACCACATTTAACACATTTTTTACTATCGATTGCATAAGACATTAAACGAGGGTTTTTACAAGGAATACTTGTCTTATAAATAGCATTAACAGGACAATTTCTAGCACAAAGACCACACCCAAGACATAATGAAGTATCAATCTTAAATGAAACTAAGCTCTTACAAACACCAGATGGACATCTTTTATCAACAACGTGAGCAATATACTCATCTTTAAAGTTTTTTAAAGTAGATAAAACAGGATTTGGTGCTGATTGTCCTAAAGCACATAAAGAACAATCTTTTATCATCTTTGATAATTCTTCAAGTTGATTTAAATCGTCAAGTTCTCCTTTTCCTTCAGTAATTTTAACTAATATATCAAGTAGTCTTTTATTACCAATACGACAAGGCGTACATTTTCCACAAGATTCTTCAACTGTAAATTGCAAATAAAACTTTGCAATATCAACCATACAGTCATCTTCATCTAAAACAATCATTCCACCAGAGCCCATCATCGAGCCTTTTTCTACTAAATTATCATAATCGATTGGAGTATCTAAATCATTTTCAGTTAAACAACCTCCAGAAGGTCCACCTGTTTGAACTGCTTTAAATTTTTTATTATCTTTTATTCCTCCACCAATATCGTAGATAATTTCTCTTAATGTAGTTCCCATTGGAACTTCAACTAAACCGACATTATTGATTTTTCCAGCAAGAGCAAAAACTTTTGTTCCCTTTGATTTTTCAGTACCAATTTTAGCAAAATTTTCTGCGCCATCTAAAATTATTAGTGGAATAGAAGCCCATGTTTCAACATTGTTAACATTAGTTGGTTTACCATTTAATCCTTTTACTGCAGGAAATGGTGGTTTTAATGTTGGTTCGCCACGAAATCCTTCAATAGAATGAATTAATGCGGTTTCTTCACCGCAAACGAAAGCTCCAGCACCATATTTAATATTAATATGGAATGAAAAAGATGAGCCCATGATGTTATCACCAAGTAAGCCTGCTTCACTTGCTTGTTTAATAGCGATTTGTAATCGAGAAACAGCTAAAGGATATTCAGCACGAATATAAATTTCACCCTCATTAGCACCAACACAATATCCAGCAATCGCCATTGATTCTAAAATTGAATGAGGATCACCTTCCATAATAGATCGATCCATAAAAGCTCCAGGATCGCCCTCGTCAGCATTACAAATAATATATTTTTTATCAGATACGGATTGTTTAGCTAATTTCCATTTTAAACCAGTTGGAAAACCTGCTCCACCTCTACCCCTTAAACCCGATTTACTAACGCAGTCAATAACTTCATCTGGAGTCATATCGAATATTGCCTTCGCTAATGCTTGATAACCTCTAGTTGCGATAGTTTCAGCTAACACTTCAGGATTAATATAACCAGCATTTCTTAAAGCGATACGGTGTTGTTTACCATAAAAAGGAATTTGCTCTTGACTTGCAATACGTTGATTATTACTAGATTGATATAATAAATCTTCAATTACTCGTCTTTCAATACAGTGAATTCTAATGATTCTTTCAGCGTCTTCTGGTTTAACATGAACATAAAATGTGTGATCAGGAAAAATCTTAACGATCGGTCCTTTGGCACAAAAGCCAAAGCAACCAGTAATTGCAACTTCAACTTTATCTTCAAGATTATATTCTTTAACGTATTTCTTTAAATTTTCAACAATTTCCATTGAATTTAAAGAAGAACATCCAGAGCCAGCACACACAGAAATGTGAAATTTATCTGAATCATTTCTAACTTCATTACGAATATCTAAAAGGCCTTTAACATTTTCATAATAATTTAATAAATCTTGTTTTGAATTAATTTTGATATTGCACATAAATTATTCCTCCTTTTGATACTCAGCTAAAATATTACTAACGTCCTCGACTTTAACATGACCATATGTCTTCCCATTTATTTGAATAACAGGAGCAAGAGCACAAGCGCCAATACAACGAAGTGATGTAATAGTAAATTTACCATCTGGTGTAGTTTCACCATTATTAATTTTTAATAATTCCTCAAATTTTTCTAAAACATCTTGTGCACCTTTAACAAAACATGCTGTACCTAAACATACATTTATAACATATTTTCCTTTAGGAACCATAGTAAAAAAAGAATAGAAAGTAACAACACCATAAACTCTTGAAACATTGACATTAAGCTTTGAGGCGATATGACATTGCACAACCATTGGCAAATAGCCAAAAATATCTTGCGCTTTATGTAATATAGCAATCAATTCTTTTTCGTCACAATTTACAGAATCTATGAATTCATCAAGTTTAGCAAACATTTCCGCATTTGTTTTCATGTTTATCCTCCCATATTCAGTTAAATATATAATATATTTTATTATTTAATACTTGAAAATAATATCATAAAAAGGATTTAAAGTCTATTTATTACCATTTTTTGAAATTTTTTTATGTGTTTTTTTTCACAAAAAAAAAAGAGATTAGAATCTCTTTAGATGAAGTTCATTAATCAATAATAGTTTTACTACAGCTTGTGAACGATTTTTCACATCAAGTTTTATAATAACATTAGAAATATGATTTCTAACTGTTTTTTCGCTAATTTGCAATTTGTTGGCAATTTCTGTAGTTGAATAATTATCGATTAAATAATCAAAGATTTCTTTTTCTCTTTTTGTTAATATTGAATACATAAAATCACCCACTATATAATATGATAAAATAATAAATGGGATTGATTAATTACAATTCTTTATTGATTTTTTCTAATAATTCTTTAGCAACAGATGAAGGCATTATTTGGCTTAATTGTTCAACATTACTATGTTTTATTTCATCTAAGGAATGATATAAACGTAATAATCTATTTTTCCTTACTTCTCCTAAGCCTTTAACATCATCTAAAATTGATGAAATCATAGATTTTGCTTTTTTGTTTTTAAAAAAAGTAATAGCATATCGATGAACTTCATCTTGCATACGCATCAAAAATAAAAATAGTTTTGAATCTTTAGCTAATTGAATTTCTACAAATTCATTTGTTATAAATGCTCTTGTTCTATGATGATCATCTTTAGCAAGCCCACATACTATGACATTAGTAATATTTAACTTTTCTAAAGCAGACATAGCCGCTTTCATTTGATTAATTCCGCCATCGACAATAAGCATATCACATAATGGCTGATTATCTTTTAATAAGTTATTAAATCTACGATAAATTACTTCATATGTTGATGCTAAATCATCTTTGGTATTTTCGCCTTTAATATTAAATTTTCGATATTTATTCTTTACAGGATAACCATTTTGATAAACGACAACAACTCCTACTGCACTATCTCCTGAAATATGAGACATGTCACACATTTCAATAGTAGAAATTCTATTTTTGTTAACAAATGATGCTAATGTAGCAAAGATATCTTCATCTTTGCTTGCAAGTTCAATAAATTTTGCTTCTAATGATTTTGAAGCATTATCTACAGCCATCAATAATAATTGTTGACCACTTGAAGCTTTAGGATTAACAAGTTTAATATTTAAAGTATCTTCAAGTAAAGATAAATTAACACTTTCTGTAATATATATTTCTTTTGGTATATCATGTTTATCATAAAATTGCATCAAATATGTTTCAATTATTTCATTACTTTCACCAATTAAATCTAATACTTCATTAATCTTAGCATTTAAATAACCATTGCGATACATCAATATTGAAATAGAAATAAAATTCTCTTTAATATAAAAACCTACAATATCACGACTAACTTTATCATTAAATTCGATTATTTGTTTGCTAGTAATACTATTGATATTTGCAATTAATTCTTTATATTCTTGAGCTTTTTCAAAATTTAATTCTTCAGCTGCTTGATACATTTTATTATTTAAATCTTTAGTTATTTCATTGCTATAACCCTTAAAAAATTTATCAACATTTCTTATATATGTATCATAAGCATCATCATCAATTTTTAAAACACATGGTGCTAAACATTGATTCATATGTTGATATAAGCAACTATGTTTGGGCATATTTTTACATTTTCTAAATGGATAAATTCTATTTAGTAAGTTTAAAATTTTATATGCCGCTTTAGAATCAGGAAATGGACCATAATGACGATATTTGTTTGATTTTGCATCTCTTCTAATTGATAATCTTGGGTATTTTTCTTTTGAAAGAGATATATATGGATAATGCTTATCATCCATAAAAATAACGTTAAATGGTGGCATATATTGCTTTATTAAATTTATTTCCAACACTAAAGCTTCTTTTTCAGAAAGCGTCAATACAAATTCAACATCATCTATTTGTTTTACAAGATTAGCGGTTTTATTAAAATAAACACGATCAAAATATTGATGTACTCTGCTATTTAAGTTTTTTGCTTTACCAACATATAATACATTTCCATCGATATCTTTATATATATAACACCCTGGTGAATTAGGCATCATGTCTAATTTTTCTTTCAATTTATCATTCATTATTTTTTCATCCTTAAAATAACAACAGTCGCCCCAGAACCGCCCTCATTGAATCCACCTAAGTGAAATGATTCAACATATTTACAAGATTTTAAATACTCATGCACTGCTTTTCTTAAAGCTCCAGTACCATAACCATGGACGATTCTTACTTGTTGATAACGTACCAACATTGCCGCATCAATATAATTTCTTAAGGCAATCAAAGCTTCATCAACGTGCATGCCAACAAGCATTAAACTTAGTGGAACATTTCTACTAACAGCTTCATGTGCTTGTAATTTAACAACCTTTTTATTAATCACTTTTTTGTTCGTGTTTTTCTTTAAATCATTCAATGAAACTTTAATAGTACCATTGCCATAATCAACAATGCATTTATCATTTTTAATATCTTTAACAATTCCTATTTTTGATAAAGAGGTAATAATTACTTCATCGTTAACTTTAATATTTTCATTACAATCATTATTGTTTTCATCATTATTTGTAGATAGTAAAGCTAGCTTATTTAAAGCATTATTTTTCAAATGAGGTTTCAAGCCATCTTTTTGAAGACTATCTTTAAATTCGTTTACAATTTGTTGAATTTGTTCTTGCGCCTCAAATAACATTTCATCTTTTTCTTGGTTTGATTTATTAAGAAAAGCTTTCTGTTGTTCTAAAAATTTATTCTTTTCTTCAGTTAATAAAGCACTTTTTTCTTCAAGTTCATGTTTTTGTTTATTAATTTTTTCAAGTTCTAAATTGATAGAATTCAATTTTTTTGATAGTTCATCAATAATACTATCAAGTGTATTATGGCTAGCGCTTTTATAATGTCTAGCTTTATCGATAATATTTTCATTTAAACCAAGACGCGATGATATTTCTAAGGCATAACTTCTACCAATAACATCTAGTAATAATCTATATGTTGGAAGTAAAGTATCTTCATTAAATCCCATAGATGCTAATGTAATCGAAGAAGTTAAAGCAGCATAATCTTTAATTCCAAGATAATGCGTAGTTATCATTGCTAATACATTTTTTTGGCAAAAATAATCGATAATAGCTTTGGCTAAAGCCTCTCCTTCTATTGGATCGGTTTTTCCTCCAAGTTCATCGATAATAACCAATGAATGATCATCGATATGATTAACTATTTCAATTACATTTTTCATATGAGAAGAAAAGCCAGATAATGACTGTTCAATTGATTGTTCATCACCAATTTCTACAAAAATATGTCGAAAAACCGGTAATGAGGCTTCTTTTACTGGCAAAGGTAAACCACATTGATTCATTAAAGCAATTAATGCAACTGTTTTTAAGGCAACTGTTTTACCACCTGCATTAGGTCCTGAAATAACGATTATATTATTATTATTTCCTCCTAAAGCAAAATCGTTTTTTATTACTTTTTTACTATCGATTAATGGATGATAAGCGCCTTTAATATTAAACTCATTATTATCATTTAATGTAGCGACTTCATAACTATTACTCAAGCCAAAATTACCTTTTAATAAGATAAAAGAAATTTCGCTTAATATTTCATTATTAATAAGCAATTCATCATAGTTTCTATTAATTAAGTCACATAATGCCTTAATAATTCTTTGTATTTCAATTTCTTCTTCATAATGTAATTGCTCTAATAAAATAGTATATTCACTGACAAAATATGGTTCTATAAAATATGTGTTTTGAGTTGAAGAAACATCAATTAATAATCCTGAAACCTTATTTTTATAACTAGCATTTACAGGTAATACATAATGATTTTTACGATTAGCAATATAATTATCAGTTAAATATTGAGCATTGTTCCTTAAAAAGTTATTTAATTTTTCCTTAATTTCTACTTCACACTTTTTTATATTGCTCCTAATTGTTTTTAATTTACTTGAAGCATGATCATAGATAGTAAAAGATGGAGTGATTGTAAATTTAATTTGTTCTAATAAATCTGGAAGAGATTGTAATTTATTTATATAATTCAATGTATATCTAAATTTCTCATTATCAATTTTATGATTAGAAACAAATTCTTTTATTGAAATAATACAAGATAAAGTATTTGATACCTCATAAATTTCTTCTAAAGATAAAATAGCGTTTTTATGCACTTTATCTAGTGATAAAGATATATCATTTAAATAAGCAAGATTTGGAAAAGTTCCAAGAGATACTAATAAATATCCCTCTTTTGTTTTATCTATTTCCTCTTGAATTATTTCATCATCATAATATGGTTTTATCAATGAAATCTTCTTTGACGATAAAGCATTAATATTACTTAAAAGTAATCTTTCTTTTATTTTATTAAATTCTAAAACATCGAATATATCCATTTTTATCACCTTTTACTTTATAATTATACCAAAAAATGTTATTATAAATAAAGATAATTATTAATAATGCAGGTGATTAACATGAGATTTCCAAAATTTTTAAAAGATGGCGATGTTGTAGCATTGTTAGCTACATCATGTGGTAGTAATAAAAATCCATATAGAATTAAAACACAAAAAGGAATAATTAACTTTCAAAAAATGGGCTATAAAATAAAAAAAGGCCATAGAATATTTAGAAATGAAAACGCTGTAAGCGCTCCTGGTATTAATCGAGCAAAAGATTTTATGAGTATGTATAAAAATAAAAATGTGGACTTTATTTGGTCAACAGGTGGTGGCGAATTAATGATGAATATGCTACCATTCATTGACTTTGAAAAGATAAAAAAACTTCCAGAAAAATATTTTATGGGTTTTTCTGATAATACTAATTTAACTTTCACATTAACAACAATTTGTGATATCGCAACAATCTATGCTTCATCTATTTCATCTTTTGCCTATGAAAAAATTGATGAGGAAACGGATAATATGTATCGCTTGATGAGAGGTGAAAAACTATCTTTTGACTCTTATTTGTTTTTCGATGGTGAAAAAAGTAGAGTTTTTAATCAAAATAAAGAACCTTTAAAACCTTATGTATATTTAGATGATAACCATTGGAAAAGCTTTTCTTCTTTAGACATCAATATTACTGGCAGAATTATAGGTGGATGTTTAGATATTTTAATTTGTCTTTGCGGAACTAAATATGATAATGTAAAAAATTTCTTAGAAAAATATAAGGATGATGGTTTTATTTGGTATTTAGATGTATGTGATTTAAATTCATGTGGTTTATATAGAGCTTTATTTCAACTTAAAGAAGCAAACTGGTTTAAATATGTCAAAGGATTTTTAATAAGTAGACCTGCTTCTTCTTATAAACCTATGGACTATCCTTTTTCCTTGGCTATTAAAGAAGCATTAGAGGAATTAAATGTACCAATATTATACGATGTTGATATATCACATATTGGGCCATCGATACCCGTTATTAATGGAGCGATGTCCATCGTTACATTTAAGGAGCAAAAAGGAAGTATCGAATATATTTTAAAATAGGAAGAAGTAAAATAATGAATGTTACAATATATCCTTCAAGGTTTATTTTAGATAAGAATTTTTTAGGTTCAAAAGATTTAACTCAAAGGTATTTAATCGCTTCATGGTTATCTAATGAACCTATAATATTGGATAATATTGCTGATAATGAAGATGTTGAATCTACATTAAATTTTTTTAAAGCGCTTAAAAAAGAAGTAATTTATACTTCAAAACATAGCTTATATATTAAACCATCTAATAAAAGGGAAATATTGCCAGAAATCACAATCAATGTTAATAAATCAAAAACAACCTTATTTTACTTATTACCAGTTGCATTAAATTGTGCTAGAAAAGTAACATTTATAGGTGATATAGAAATTTTAAAGGATGCACTATTATCTTATGGCAGATTTAAAGATGATTGTAATTTATCTATACAAATAAAGAATGATGTATTAGTATGTTCAGGAAGCATTAACCTTGATTATTATGAGTGCAATAATTACGAATCATCGAAGTTGATTACAGGTTTAATTATTAACTCGTTATTTTTAAAAAAAGCAATTACGATACATTTAAATGAAAATAACATCAACAATCATTACTTACAAATGACAATTCAAGTTTTTAAAGATTTTGGTTTTGATATAACATTAGACAATAATAACTTATATATTCATAATCAATTCTTAGCAAATTGGGATTATCGTTATATCGAATCTGATTATGGAGTTTGTGCAAACTTTTTTGCACTTGCATCTTTAAATGGTAGTCTTTCTGCTTATTATTTTCATAAAGACTCTTTACAATATGAAAGCATCATAATTGATTTATTAAAATCGATGGGTGGATATATTAAACACTACGAAGAAGCAAATGGTGAAAAGATTTATGTATGTAATAATTCTCTATTAGAAAAAGGACAAAGAAAGCAATTAAAAGCTATAAATTATGATTTATTAAGTTGTTTTAATTTATCATTTATATTGATGGTTTGTGCTTCATATGCAATTTCAACTTCAAAATTTTATAATCTTGATAAACTAAATATGCATGAAAAAAGAAGAATAATGAATATCTGTGAAATATTAAAACAATTAAATGTGAATATAATTATAAATGAAAATGAAGTGTTGATAAAGGGAAAAAACACTTACAATAACAATGTATCGATAGATTGCAAAAACGATCATCGCATTACTATGGCTATTTGTATATTCGCTTTATTAAATAATGGTTGTATAAAAATCGATAATGTCGATTGTGTTTATAAGTCCGATTATAACTTTTTCGACACTTTGATACAAGGATGTAAAAGCGATGCAATTATCATAAAAAAATGACATTAACTTAACTTAATGTCATTTTATTTTATTAATCATTTACTCCGACAATTGTCATTTCTTCTGGAGTGTTAGATTTTTTAGTATTATTCTTTTGCGCAGCTGCAATAGCTTTTTCTTTAAGTCTTCTCATATGGCGTTTTTCTAATACTAACCACAA
>JALEMY010000066.1 GCA_022767485.1 Erysipelotrichaceae bacterium | reverse complement strand
CTTTTAAACATAATTTGGCATATTTATGATCTTATTTGTTTTAAGATGACGCGATAAACATACATGTGTTTATTGCAATGTTAACAAATAATTTTCATTTGTAGTCGATTTTTAAAGAGCATCTACAGTAATACTAATACAATTTTTAGAAATGTTTTAGCTGAATTACAACTACTAAATGGCAATAAAAAAGGATAACTATTTTTCATAACTTTACTCTATTTTTTTATTGCTAGATTCATTATACAATGATTAAAAATCACACGCAACACGATATACATAAAAATATTAAATATATAATTTACATTATATATTTTTTTTTGTATAATAACATAAAGGCGGTGGTAAAATGTTTGATAAAATTAAAGCATTTTTTGAAACTTATTCAAGAAGTAGTGACTTTCATTCAGACAAGACACTAAGAACTATATATGTCAAAAAATCTAGCAAAATGGTTGCTAATGATATTATTGAAATTTTAAAATCATTAAAATATAAAGAAATAGTTTACAATGATACATTTAATGAACTATTTACCTCAAAAGCAGGTTTTGAAGTAACTATTCACTTAGCTCTTGGAAATAATGGATCAACGGGAATTGAAGTTGCAGTCTTTTCTCCACAAAATAGAGGGAAAACAAGAAAAGCTCTTCGCTTTTTATTAAATAAGTTTTCCACTGAGTTTTCAAATTATTTAGTGCATGAATAAATCAATCAAATTAACAGATAATCAAAAACAAATGATTATCGAATTATATAAAGATTATCAAATAGAAGATACTTCTACTCTTTATGAATATGTTTTCAAAAAAGATGGCATTAATATTTTACTTTATAAAAATGCTACTTTATTATTGCAAGGAAAAGATGAAAACGTAAATGAAGAGTATTTTTTAATAACCAACTTATTAAATATCAAAGATGAAAATAAAGTCGAAGATGATAATACTACTAATGTTGATTTAAAGGAAAATGATAATCTAACTCATATGGGCTCAGATGAAGTAGGCTGTGGAGATTATTTGGCGCCAATTGTAGTATGTGCATGCTTAATATTAAAAAAAGATTACGAATATTTAAAATCATTAAATATTAAAGATTCAAAGCAATTGTCCGATGAACAAATAAAAGATATTGCAAGTAAAATAGCTAACAAAGTAAGTAGTTCATGTGTCGTATTATCAAATAAAAAATACAATGAATTACACGATGAAAAAAAATATAATTTAAATGAAATAAAAGCATTTTTACATAACTTCGCCTTATTAGAATTAATAAAAAAGACAAAACACTCAGGTTTAATAGTTATCGATCAATTTTGTGATCAAAATTTATATTATAAATACTTGATTAAACAAAATTGTAAAATAGTAAATGATATTTATTTTACCACAAAAGCAGAAAACAAGTATTTAGCTGTTGCTTGTGCTTCTATATTAGCAAGGAATGCTTTTTTAATCCAAGTTGAAAAAATAGAAAAACAATTAGGATATAAAATTCCTTTAGGAGCTGGAAGTAATGTCGATCAATTTGTAAGCAAAATCGTTGAAGAAAAAGGTTTTGAATTTATAAAAGATTATTGTAAATTTCATTATAAAAACACAAAGAAAATATTAAAGATAGATTAGGAGGTTAAAATATGAAAAAAATTATTGAAAAACAAATTAAAAGTTCAGCACTTTTAAAATTAGTTGATATTAAAAAGGACTATGTTGTTAATGGAAATAACGAACCAGTTCACGCTTTAAAAGGCGTTAATATAAATTTTAGAAAAAGCGAATTCGTTTCTATTTTAGGCCCTTCTGGTTGTGGTAAAACCACATTATTAAATATTATCGGCGGCTTAGATAAATATACAAGTGGTGATTTAATCATTTCTTCTAAATCAACAAAATATTTTAAAGATAGAGATTGGGATATTTATCGTAATCATCGAATTGGCTTTATTTTTCAAAGTTATAATTTGATTCCGCATCAAACGATACTTGAAAATGTTGAACTTGCTTTAACCATTGCCGGAATAAATAAAAAAGAAAGAATAGAAAAATCCAAAAAAGCATTAGATAAAGTAGGTTTAAAAGATTTATATAATAAGCATCCAAATCAATTATCAGGTGGTCAATGTCAACGTGTTGCAATTGCAAGAGCTTTGGTAAACGAACCCGAAATTCTTCTTGCAGATGAGCCAACTGGAGCATTAGATACTATCACTTCAAAGCAAATAATGGATTTAATCCAAGAAATATCCAAAGAAAAACTAGTAATTATGGTTACACATAATCCAGAAATTGCAAGAGAGTATTCAAGTAGAATAATTCGTTTACTAGATGGTAATATACAAGATGATTCTAACCCTTTTGATGATAACTTAGAAATAAATGAGTCCAATGAAGTAGATATAATTTCTAAAGAAAAAGCCAAAATGTCTTTTGCTACAGCATTTAAACTATCTGCAAGAAACTTATATAGTAAACTTAAACGAACAATATTAGTCTGTGTTGCAGGTTCAATTGGTATCGTTGGGGTTTCCACAGTTCTTGCAATATCATCTGGTGTTCATAAATACATCGAAAGTATGCAAGATGATATGCTTTCTGGAAATCCTATTGAAATTACGGAAAAATCTTATGATATTGCAGGGTTGATGACTAATTCTACAACTTTGCAAAAAATTGAAATATTGCAAGAAAATGGTTGGGTTAATGTTAATTCTATTGTTGAATACTTAGTTGGAAATGCAAACACCATCAATAATTATCAAATCAATAATGAGATTAAAGAAGAATATATAAATTATGTAAAAGCAATGCCAAAAGAAAACTATTCAGCAATGTCTTTTGATTACGGAATAGATATTGCCTATAATTTTTATACTGATTGGTATAATACAAATGCTGATAGAAACGCTAATAATTCACGTGATATGTCTATTGGTGGAATAACAAAAATGTACACTTCTGTATTAGAAGATACTAAATTTAAGGATTATTCATCATATATTGCCCAACTTTCTACAGCTATAACTCAAGCTCCAAATAATGCTGATTATATTTTATCTCAATACGATATTTTAGCAGGTGATATTGCAACAAATGAAAATCAAATAATGGTAGTAGTTAATAAAGATAGACAATTAACAGATATCATCTTGGCACAACTTGGCTATTTCACTCAAGAAGAGTTTTTAAATATTATTTATAAGGCTACTGATGAAAATGAAAAATATGATGAAACAATAAATACAGATCGTATCGATTATAATAGAATATTAAATAAGAAATTTGTATATTACGATAACGATACTATTTTTGAAAGAAATACCACACCAATTTTACAAGATTATAATACATTTAAGTATTCACCATATGTTTCAGAAAACTGGAATGATGGATATGAATTGGAAGTTGTTGGCATATTACAACCTAAAGAAAATATTTCTTATGGTTGCTTACATGCAGGTTTTTATTATAACGAAGCATTTACGAAGAAATATTTAAACGACAATTACAATTCTAATATTATTAAATTTTATCGTGATGATAGAAAAATGAATACTATTACTAGTGGACCATCAATTAACTCATCATCTGGCATGAATGTTGACCTTGGTGTAACATTTACTTATGATTACTATAATGGCGATGGTGAATTAAAAACGAATCAAAAAGGTTATCTTGGCACTCAAAGTGGTGATTCAATATTTTTAAGTTTTATTCAATCGATGCTTCCTGGGGCCTCAGGAAATAACAATAGTGAAATATATAGTATTTCAATAAGGCAACTTGGTGGTAATAACATTGCAAACAACATAAAAATATATCCAATAAATTTTGATACAAAATATAAGGTTACAAATTATTTAGATGAGTGGAACGATCATGATATTACCATTACAGTTGATGGCATAAATTATACTTACGATCAAAGAAATGAAATTAAATACAATGATAATCTAGAACTTGTTATTAATATGATTAATACAATGATTGATATTATCACTTATGCGCTTATAGTCTTTACAGCTTTGTCTTTATTAGTTTCAACGGTAATGATTGGCATAATTACATATGTTTCAGTAGTTGAACGTGTTAAAGAAATTGGCGTAATTAGATCACTTGGAGGTAGAAAAAAGGATGTTTCTTATTTATTTAATGCGGAAACATTTATAATTGGTCTTGCAAGTGGTGTGTTTGGAATATTAATTACAATTTGTTTGTCTGGTATTATTAATTTAATCGTTGGTAACTTAAGTGGAATTTATACTATTGCTTCACTTAAAGTGACAGATGCTATTATAATGATTTTAATTAGCATATTATTGACATTAATTTCCGGATTAATACCTTCAAAAGCTGCAGCAAATAAAAACCCTGTAGACGCATTAAGAAGCGAATAATACTTCATAATCTTTTAATGTAAAAATACGATTGTTTATTTTTTATATTTTTCTTTTGCCAACAATTTAAATTTGTTATAATAATCGATGTTGGAGGTCGTTTATATGAAAAAATTAGCTTTTGATAATGAATATTATCTAAAGATTCAAAGAGAAGAAATCAACAAAAGAATCGCTTTATTTGGTGATAAATTATATCTTGAATTTGGAGGAAAACTATTTGATGATTATCATGCATCAAGAGTGCTACCAGGCTTCAAACCTGATAGTAAACTTAAAATGCTTCTTGGATTAAAAGATAAATCTGAAATAGTAATAGTAGTAAATTCAAATGATATCAATGCTAATAAAGTAAGAAATGATATTGGGATTACCTATCAAGCTGAAGTTGAAAGATTAATCGATGCATTTAAAGAAGTAGGGCTTTATGTAAGTAGTGTCGTTTTATCTTTTTATCAAGATTCTCCATTAATAGATGCTTTTATTCATAAATTAAATAACAACAATATCAACACTTATAAACACTATAAAATAAATGGATATCCTCAAAATATCCCATTGATTGTCAGTGAAGAAGGTCTTGGCAAAAATGAATATATAAAAACTAGCAAACCTCTTGTCGTTATAACGGCTCCTGGTCCTGGAAGTGGAAAAATGGCCACTTGTTTATCGCAATTATATCATGACCATAAAATAGGAATTAATGCCGGATATGCCAAATATGAAACTTTTCCAATTTGGAATTTATCATTAAAACATCCAGTAAATCTAGCTTATGAAGCGGCAACAGTTGATTTAAACGATGTCAATATGATCGATCCATTTCATTTGGAACATTATGGTTTAACAGCGGTTAATTATAATAGAGATGTGGAAGTGTTTCCATTACTTAATGCGATATTTAAAGAAATATATGGAAATTGCCCATACAATTCTCCTACAGATATGGGTGTTAATATGGCAGGATTTGCAATTAAAAATAACGATGTTGCAATTAAAGCTAGTAAAGATGAAATAATTAGAAGGTATTATCAAGCATTAAAAAACAATTACTATGGGAAATTTAATGATGAGTGCGTTTTAAAAGAAGAAATGCTAATGAATCAAATTGGTGTTTCTATTTCAGAAAGAAAATGCATTAATGCTTGTATGAATAAAGCTAACAAAGAAAATGTTATTTGTATGGCAATTGAATTAAATAATGGCTCAATTATTACAGGAAAACGCTCCACACTATTAAGTGCTCCAGCAGCATTATTGTTAAATGCTTTAAAAAAATTAGCTAAAATCGATGATTCATTGACATTAATTTCCCCAAATGTTATTGAACCAATTCAAAAGTTAAAAATTGGTGCTTTAAATAATAGAAATCCAAGATTACATGCAGAGGAAGTGTTGATTGCTTTAGCAATTCAAGCTACAACTAATACTTTATCTGAATTTGCATTAAAACAACTTTCAAAGCTAAAAGGATGTCAAGCTCATTCATCAGTAATTTTATCAGAAATCGACTTGAATACCTTTAAAAAACTTGGTATTGATGTTACTGAAGAACCAAATAGCTACGCTAAAAAACTATATCAAAAATATTAAAAGACCAATTTTTTTCTATAATAATATATAAAAAAATGAATTGATAATATGGTAAACAATTCATTTTTTTTATTATTTAATTAAAACACTTTATATTAATTTATTTATACTGATATGATTACAGGTAAAATCATTGGTTCACGATCTACTTCTTCTTTTACTAAAGCTTGAATTTTTTCTTTGCAAAGATTTCTTAATTCATTAAAGTCCACCAAACCAGGCTTTTGAACAAAATCATAAACTGTTTTAGAATAACACTTAGATACTTTTTCAACAAACGCTGTGGCACTCCTATTTAAAATAAAGCCTTTCATTTGAATGTCTGGACCTGCAACAATTTTCCTAGTAGACATTGAAAAAGAAACACCTAAAATCAAAACACCATCTTGTTGAAGTTTTCTTCTATCATTGATAACTACATTTTCAACATCACCAATGCCGATACCATCAACCATTATCTCACTTGATTCAATCGTATCATATGTCCTAACAATTTCGCCATTTTTAAAACTAGCAATCATACCATTATCATATACTAAAATATTGCTATGATTGTATCCTTGTGCTAAAGCAAGTTTAGCATTTTCAACCATTTTATTATAATAGCCACGAACAGGCATATAATATTTTGGCTTAAAAATAGAAATCATAGTTTTTAAATCTTCGCTGCCAGCGTGCATGCTAATATAATCTTTTGATATATTATAAACTTTAGCATTTGTCATATAAAGTTTATCAAGAATTCTAGCAAAGGATAGTTCAGTTCCAGCATGTGCAGGAGAAGCTATTACGAAAGCATCATCTTCATTGATTCTTAATGACTTTTCAGTATCATTAGCAACAGCAATTTCATTTAATTTTTCAAATACCTTATTGCCTAATTCACTTACTACAACAATGCAATATCTATCAAAAATATTGCTTGTAAATAAATTGTCTGGGACAGAAATCACTTTCATATCATTTTTTAATAAAGCAACTAATTCTTTAACTTGTTTTGTATACAAGAATATCTTTCTTTTACTTTGCCTTGCACAATCAAAAATTTCTTGAAGTTGGAATACTGTTTGTCCATATATTGAAATAAAAATTCTTCCTTTGACTTCATCACAAATAGAAGATAATCTATTAGACAATAAATTATTTGGAGCGACAAAACCTTTATAAGAAGCATTATATGATTCTGCTAATAATAAAAGAGTTGGTTTTTTAGCAATATCCATAATTCTTGAAAGATTAGTATCATATGGAGCTTTTTGAGAAAAATCTAAAATAAAATCACCACTATATACTATTAGTCCTTTTTGTGTTTCTAATGCATATCCACAAGCATTTGGTACCCCGTGAGTAACACTAAAGGCATGAATTTTCATTCCGTTTACTAAAAAAGATTGATTTCCATCTATAACATGAAAACGAGCTTGATGAATATCTTTGTTAAATCTTTCTGCAGTTTGATATAAAGATACCAATGTGAAACTTGTACAATAAACATCAATAGGAGTTCCCATTTCTTCTAAAATAAATGGAAGTGCCCCCATATTTTCATCGTGGCCATGAGTTAAAAAGAAACCTTTAATACTATCTTTTCTAGAAATTAAATATTGGTACCCAGGTAAAATTATATCTATTCCTAATAATGATTCTTCAGGATAACGAAGTCCTGCATCAAAAATGTATAATTGATCATTATATTCAACAACATATAATGATTTACCATTCTCATTTAATCCTCCTAATGCATAAACTTTAATATTTTCTTCCATTGTCTAAATTCACTCCTTTTATTTACATTTTATCCAATGAATTTAAAAAAGATAAAACCATAGAAACATCTTTTCTATAATCTCTAACAATTTGTTCATCAATAGGGTTTTTGATTTCAATTTCCCTATAATAATGTGAATTGTTAATACATAAAACCATTTTGTCTTTTCTTACAAATAATGAAACCGGACCTTTTGCTTGCGTTTTTAAAACATATAGTTTATCAACTAAGCTTTGCATATTGATAATTGGTTTTTCATCCTTATAATATATTTCAAAATTCTCATCTAATTTCTTGACCTTTAATTGAATTTCATTATTGTATTTAGTTTCAAGCAAATCTTTTTTTCTTGAAACATCCTTTTCTTTTTTCCCATAAATATTATAACGATTTTCACTTTCATAAGGGATTATATAAACTCTTCCATGAAAATATTCAGTTATTTCTTTTACAGTTTTCATCTTTTTGCCATTTTTCTTTTTAGGTTTTAATACTTTAAATTCATCGTATGCCCTAACAGTAGATGATTCAATAAATTTTCCTTTATACATAAAACTATAATAATCAGTGCATGAATATAATGAAAAATCTTTTGGTGCTAACATCAACTTATCAAACGAATCCTTTGTAAAGCTTTTCTTTCTATTAAATTTTAAATCTTCAACTAAGCCATTTAATGATTCTTCTATAATAATTTTTTGCAATTTACTTTGTAAAGGTGCACCTACAAATGTTAAAAACACAAATAAAACCATAATTGCAACTAAAATAAAAGTAAATGAATTTGTAGACTTTATTTTATCACCAAATATAAATATAGCTAAAAAACTTATTGCTATTATAATAATTGTGCCAAATAGTTGCACATTTTTGATAATCTTTCTAGTTTTCTCAATTCTTTTCATAATTTCACATCCATTTTCCTATATGATTATACAATAAAGTAAGGTAAAATTAAAGTCTTAATTAATTCTTAATTAAAATATTAAAAAAATATAACATTATATATCTTTTATCATAGTATATTGTATAGAAAGTCATTAACTTAGGGTGATAAAATGTTTGGGAAAATAATAACTGCGATTGTTACGCCATTTGATGAAAAAAAAGAAATTGATTATGATAGTCTTTTAAAAGTTATTAAGCATCTTGAAAAAACACATACTGATAGTATAGTTGTAGCTGGTACAACAGGAGAAGGTTCTACACTTTCATTTAACGAAAAAGTCAATCTATTTAAATACGTTAAAGAACATACAAACAAAAATATTAAAATTATTGCAGGAATAGGCACAAATAATACATTAGAAACTATAAAAATGGTTAAAAAAGCCAATAAATTAAATGTGGATGGTTATTTAATTGTTACACCATATTATAATAAACCATCTCAAGAAGGAATATATCAACATTTTAAAGCTATTGATAATGTAGCAAACAAACCAATTATCATTTATAATGTTGCTTCAAGATGCGCTGTTGAAGCTAATTTTAAAACAATTATTAAGCTATATCATGATTGTAATCATATAGTTGGATTAAAGCATGCATCTAAAAACATCTCTTTAATTCATTCTCTTAAAAAAGAAATGCCACAATTTTTAATTTATGGTGGTGATGACCATTATATTTTAGATGTTTTTAAAAATAATGGTGATGGTATAATTTCAGTCATAAGTAACTATTATGGTGACGAAGTATATGAACTAATAAAAGACTATGAAAATGGCTTTGAAAATATGACTTTATATGAATATTTACAAATGATATCAGAAATTGCATTTATCGAATCATCTCCAGCACCTATAAAATATATTTTATCAAAGCATGATTTGATATTAAATAATCTTCGCTTACCACTAGTAACACTTTCATCTCCATTTAAACAATTAATCGATAACATATTAGATTAACATTAAAGTTTAATTTTCGCCCATTTTCGTGAATGAAATCTTAATAAATTACAAGTCATACGAATAAGTTGGTCGATAAGTTGGGCAATCCAAGCACCATATATTCCAAGGCCTTTAAGTAAAACATTATCAGAATCGTAATGATAAAACAAAACATATATAAATAAATATGAAATAAGAGGTCTAATTATAACGACTGATAACAATGAAGTTGTCGCAGTAAATTTACTATCACCAGCTGATCTTAAAATACCGGTATTGACCCATTGAATATTTTGAAAGACACAAGCTGAAGCAGCAATTAATAAAGCATTACAAGCAGTATTAAATTTATATAATGAATCTGGTTTGTATAAACCAACTAAATTTTTTCTAAAAATAACCATAAAAATACATAATAAAATACCACAACTTACCGATAAAATCATAGATACTTTGGAATACACAATCGCTAAATCAATTCTTTTTTCTCCAAGCTTATGGCCAATTATTGCAGCTGCTGCTATTGAAAAACCATCAGACAAAGTAAACAATAATGAATTTATATCATTACATACTCCTTGTATGTATGTGTCTATTGTTCCAAGTCCATTTACGATTCGCGCAAAGATGATAAAACCAAATCGCATAAGCAATTGTTCTACAAGTAGCACTGGTAATATCTTTAAAAAAGGTTTAAAGGTTGATAAATTGAAATTAAAAATTTTCTTTATTGAAAAATGAATGTATTCTTTTTGTAAAATAAGCGCAATTAAAGCGATTAAAAAACATACAAATTGACCAATTATTGTGGCAAGTGCCGCGCCGATAATTCCATATGCTTTAAAACCAAGTCTTCCACTAATTAAACAATAATTTAAAAAGACATTTACAATATTAGCAACAACATTTGAAATCATAGAAATTTTTGTGTTTCCAACGCCTTTTTGACATGCGTTCATCGCCATTGCAAGTCCATTGAATATAAATCCTGCTGAGATAATTTTTAAATAAATAGTTGCAAGGGGAAGTACATCTTCTTTAGCTCCCATTAATTCACAAAATTTCTTAGAAAAAACAATGAATATTAAAGATAAAACCAAAGATGAAAAAAATGAGATACATAAGCCTAAATTCATTGTAGAATTAGCATTTTTCTGGTCTTTTTGACCTTTTCTTCTAGCTATTATCGATGATAAAGTAACATTTAAAGATTGCGCAATACTAATTAATATAAAATATGGTTGTCGACAAATTGTTACTGCTGCATTAGCAACATTACCAATTTCTGCTACTTGTATACCATCAAATAAAGTTACTAAAGCAACTAGTAATGACTCTATCATACTTGCCCATACAATAGCAAAAATGTCCTTACTTATTTTTAAAAAAGAAGGTATTTCTCCTTGTATTTCATCTTCCTTACAATATTTTTTTGTATTAAATAAACTAACTATCAAAACACATCATTCCTTAATATTCATTTCTATTATTTTATTTAATTGTTCTTTTAATTCACTTACTCTATTTTTTCTTTTAGATAATTCAAAAACATTTAAAAAAATAACTATAACACCAATAAACAACACTGATAAAACTCCTGCTATTAAAGTAGGGTTATTTAAATAAAAGATTAAAGCAACAAAACAAATAAATACTCCAAAAATAATACCAATATGATTTCTAATATACTTTCTTTCAATTCTATTTATTGTATCTTTTAATTCGTTTTCATATTGACTGTTAATAAGAGTTAAATCTTCATCATATATATTGTTTTTCATAAACTTGTCAATATAGATATTTCCTCTTTATTAAGCAATCTATATTCTCCTTCTTTTAATGACTCATCTAATACTAATGGTCCAAATTCTATTCTTTTTAAATTAATAACTTTCATATTTAAGGCTAAAAACATTCTTTTTACTTGATGGAATTTACCTTCGTGAATCGTTACAATAGCCTTCTTTTCATCTATTATTTCAATATGACTTGGAAGGGTTTTATATCCATCATCTAATATTATTCCCATTTCAAAATCATTATAATAGGATTGTTTAAAATCACCATCAAACTCAACTAAATATTTCTTATCGACATGATTTTTTGGTGATAATAATTTATGACATAAAGCACCATCATTACTAACAAGTAATAATCCAGTAGTATCTATATCTAATCTACCAATTGGAAAAATCTTATAATTTTTATATTGACTTAATAAATCAATAACAGTTTTTGCTTTATTATCAAATGTTGCTGAAACGACATTTTTTGGTTTATTTAGCATGATATATACTTTATTTTGATATGAAACACTTTCGTCAAAGACTATTATTTCATCTACTTCTTCATTAACTTTATAATCATCATCTAAAATGACTTCTCCATTTACCAATACTTCTCCACTACGAATATATTTTTTTACATCTTTACGACTACCATATCCGCAATGAGCTAATAATTTATCAAGACGCATATTAAAATTTCTCCTTTTGATAAACTAGTAATACAAATGATGCTATAGTTGTTAATGAATTTAATTGATTTAATTTATTAATGCTATCTAAGCTAGTTTTATAATAATATGGTGTCATTTTAAATAAACTCATTATTTCGTCATTTGTCTTAAGAGTAATATTATTTTTTATATGGATTTCATCAATAAGTTTAAATCCTTTTAGTTTCTTTTCTTTCATAGAATTTAAAATCACTTTATCATATATTTTTTCTTTTAATTGATATAAGTGATCAAAGTCAGGTAAAACGCGGATAAAAAAGCCTTTATCTTTCAGCACTCTATAAAACTCTTTTTCATCAAGCAAAGCAAAGCAATTTAACATAAAATAAAAAGTTTCATCCATATAAGGTAAGTTCATTAAATTACCAATACAATAGTTAATATTAGATAAATTATTTGACTTTTGCTTCTTACAAGCCTCAATAATTGCATACTTTGAAATATCGACGCCATATGTGACAATATTATATTTTTTTTGTAGTGATTGATGTAAGTAATTAGTATAATATCCTTCTCCACAAGCTAAATCACAAAATATGAAATCTTTTTCTATAGAATATTTATCAATTATTTTTAAAATTTCTTGCCTTAAAAAAGCGTAGTAGTCTAGTTCTAAAAACTTAACTCTAGATAAAATCATTTCTTTTGAATCGCCAGGATTAACCGAATGCTTTTGATTTGCTAATAAAAAATTTGTATATCCGCGTGAGGAAATATCAAAATTATGATGATTTTCACATTGATAAGTATTATTGTTCATTTTTAAAACTTTATGACAAACTGGGCATCTATACACTTTCATACTAACTCCTTTAATATTTTACCACTTTATCTTTGAAAAAAGTATGATTTACATCATACTTTATTATTTTCTTTTAATGAATTAACATATTTAATATGCGCTTGTTCCACAGCAAAGCGTATTTTTACAATCGGTGTTTCATCTAAAGGATATATTAAATATGTTTCATCTTTATTATGAACTTCAAAGGCACTTTCTTGACATCCACGAACATCAAATGTTAAGTGAATAGTCGAATTTGCTTTACAATTATATTCGTAATGTCCCTTTTCTTGTGTTTTATTTTCTATCCAATCAATAAAAAATACCTTGAGAGTTTTGTGTTGCATGGCCTAAAGCATAGTGATGATCAAAACCTTTTTTACAATTTATCAATCTTGATATTTTAACTGGAAAAGAAATTTCATATTTATCATTGTTTATATCATCTATAACAAACTTTTTTTGCCATAAATACCATTTTGAAATGCTATCAAATTTACTTTCTCCATTTACATTACTTAAAATAGATAACTCATCGATATGATATTTAGCATTACAATATGTACAGATGATATCATTATTTTTACCAATAATTGTTTTTTCATTTAAACAATGCGGACATTTATATAATATACGATGAATATTAAAAGCCATTGTTTTGTTTTTAATATGAATATTATTATCTCTTTGATATTTATATTCATCGTATGTAAAATAATCTAAAATTCTTTTTAAAATATCTTCTTCTGATAATGTTTTTAATTCATCCTTACTAACAACCATTTTAGCACTAGCTCTTAATGGAACTTTTTTATTTACAGGTTTAACATTCCATCTTGGAGAACGAATGTAATTGCCTTCTTGCTTTAAAACTATAATTGGTACATTAGCCATTTTTGCAAGTTTTCCAATTCCTTGATCAATCATATTTGGCACACCAGCAAAAGAATATGTCGCTTCAGGAAAAATAGTTACAAGGTTACCATTTTTTAATAAACGAACGATATTTCTTGTAATAGCCATATCTGTATAATGTACTTTTTTAGGAAAACAGCCAAGTCTTCTCATTAATCCTTCTTTATAAACAAATTCATCAATGCTAGAAACATAATATGAACGACGTGGAAAAATAGTTTTTATTAACAATTTAGTATCCATAAAACTCATATGAGTACCTAAAAGTAAACATCCACCTTTAATCTTTTTAAAGTTCTCTTTTTTTATTTTATAGTTGCAACCGATTAATGAGCAACTAACTAAAAGATATAAAATTGGCCACAAATACCATCTTGTTTTTATCGGCTTTTTATGCATATCAACTTTTTTTATCTTATCGTTCATTTATTAACCCTCGTTACTTAATAAATTAATTTTAACACGAAATACTTTCTTAAACAATATTATTGAAAGAAGTAAAGCAACAAGTTCAGCAATTAAAAATGATAACCATACTAAAGATAGATTATTTGTTAATGATAATAAATAAGCACATGGAAGTAATACTATAAGCTGTCTTACAAAAGAGCAAATCAAAGAATAAACCCCATTTCCTAATGCTTGAAACATCGATGTAATAACAATACATACTCCAGCAAATATAAAACTGATACTAATAATTCTAAGACAATAGTTACCAACGGTTGATAATTGATTTGCTACATCTTTATTTTCAGCAAAAATAGCTAATAGTTGGCTTGGAAAAATCATGAACATTAATGTTCCAAAAGTCATCATAATAATTGCAATAATCAAAGAATATTTAAAGGTTTTTAACAATCTTACTTTTTCTTTAGCGCCATAATTATAGGCAACTATAGGTACTAAAGCATTATTCAATCCAAAAACAGGCATGAAAAATAAAGAATTCAATTTAAAATATAAGCCAAAAACAGTTTGCGGCAAATCAAGATATGGTGTATTGGTTATAGGATTAATAACGTCATAAAACTTTAATAAAATTCGATTGAATAGAAAGGTTAATACCGAGGCAATTGCTGCCATAAACGAAGAAGGAATACCAATTAATAATATTTCTTTTATCATTATTAAATCGATTTTAATATCTTTTTTTACAATTTTGATTTCTTTATTATATTTTATGTTTAAAATCAATCCGATAAAACAACTACAAAATTGTCCAATCAAAGTAGCAATTGCAGCGCCATGAATTCCCATACTTTTAATAAAACCAAAACCAAAAATCAAAATTGGATCTAAAATAATATTGATGATTGTTCCACTAGCTTGGGAAATCATAACAAGTCCTGTTTTTCCTGTAGATTGTAATAATCTTTCAAAAGTAATGGAAAATAACACGCCAAATGATCCTATCATAATATATTTTAAATAGGTAATACCATAATTAATAACAGCCTGATTGTTTGAAATACTTTTAAAATATAAAGGAATTAAAGTTAAACCAGAAAGCAAAAATAACAAATATATTATAAACATTATAAAGCAACCATTAACAGCACTTGAAGTTACTTTTTTATAGTTTTTTTCACCAAGTGATTTTGATAAAGTAGCATTTATACCAACACCAATACCTGTAGCAAAGGCAATGATTAAATTTTGCATAGGCCAAGCTAAACCTATGGCAGTAAGAGCATCATATGCGTATTTTCCAACAAAGATACTATCAACCACATTATAAAGAGATTGAATAAGCATAGAAATAATCATTGGAATAGCCATTTGCATAAGTAGTTTAAATACAGGTGTTGAACCCATTTTATTATTAGTTTGCTTTTCCATCACTTTTCTCCTTAACACAATTTTACAGCACATCTATTATACATAATATATCATCTATTTTCCACATTTTTCTATTATAATCAAAAAAAAGAAAAAAGTATGAAATTATTGACTTTTTCAATGTTTTGAATTAAAATGTGTTTGTCTTTATACATAATAGAGGCGTTTGAAAGGATTAAATATTATGGCAAAAGGAACAGTTAAATGGTTTAATGCTGAAAAAGGCTATGGCTTTATTTCAGATGGCGAATCTCACCATGATGTTTTCGTTCACTATTCTCAAATCAAAATGGATGGCTACAAAACTTTAGAAGAAAAAGCTGTTGTTGAGTATGAAATTGAAGTAGATGAAAACACAGGTAAAGAAAGAGCTAAAAACGTTGTTGTTGTTGAAGCACCTGCAAAGTAAATCAACCAACACAAAAAGCAATTCAAATTTGAATTGCTTTTTTTTGTTTATATCAAAATTTTTATCATTTTTATATGGAAATAAAGCAATAATCATTTAATTAATATGGTATAATCAATATTGACAGTTTATTTTTTTTTACTGTTATGATAAATTGGAGGCGGAAAATGAAAAAATATTTTTCAAAACTTTCTTTATTATTGTTATTTCCATTACTAAGTTGTAATGTAATAGACAATTCATCATCTACAAATACTAGTGATTCTTTATCTATAATAGATAATTCTTCAAGTGAAGATATGTCAATAATTTCATCTGATGACATTTCAAAAAGTGAAGAAAATTCTGAAGATTTTATCGCTAATAACAAGCAAGCTTTTCGCTTATCTTCTATAAATGATACAGCAAACAATCAAGGTGAAATGATATACTATATGTTTGTTCCATATGAAGATTATTACACATTATCTTTAAATAATAGTCATCTTTCTTTATATAATGAAAACAAAGTATTGATTCAAGAAGATGATAACGAAATGACAGTTCATTTAAAGAAAAATGATCTTGTTTATTTAAAAGTAAATGTTGCTTCAAATGATAATATTTTACTTGATGTTACTGCTAAAAATCATTTGGTTGAATTACCTTATGAAATAAATAGTAAAATTAATATTGAAGATTATTCGCTTTATGGCAATGATAGCATCGATCCATTAAAGGCATGTAATATTTCATATAATAAAAGAACTGATAATAAAGGATTATACATTAATTCAAATAATCCCGAAAAGATTTCTTCAAATGAATTAAATACTGCCTTAACTAGGCAAGATGTATCCAACAAAGATGTGTTTTTTACTTTCGAACATAACAATGCAAGTTCATATTATTATTATGGTTATCGAGTAACTAATACAAGCGATGAAGACATCT
>JALEMY010000056.1 GCA_022767485.1 Erysipelotrichaceae bacterium | reverse complement strand
AAGATGAAGCAAAGTAGTTGTTTTCATTATAGAAAAAATTTGAAGCAAGCAATGTTAAATTACAAGTTTTATTAGAAACATGTATTTGACTTTTTACACCATTTTCTATTTTATAAGATCCTTGTCCTTTAATAGCATAATAATATTTATTGTAATATGGAATAGCAATGACACCAACAACGATTTCTTTTTTATATGAAAGCGCAATGTTTATAGAAAATTGATTCGTTTTATTGACAAAATCTTGCGTTCCATCAATAGGATCAACAATAAAGCAATAATCATTATTAATTCTTGTTAAATCATCTACGCTTTCTTCTGATAATATAGCATAATTTGGGAATTTTTCTTGTAGGGAAGTTTTGATTATTTTTTCTGAAGCAATATCTGCGTTTGTAACGACACTTTTGTCATTTTTATAACTTATAGCAAAATCGCCATGGTAAATATCCATGACGACTTGACTTGCTTTTTTTATCGTTTCTAAAATGACATCTAAAACGACTTGATAATTATCCAATATTATGCCTTGTTAATGCAACCAAAAACTTCACACTTTTCTACTACAACAGCTTCAATTCCCTTTAATCCAGGTCCAATAATTTTTCTTGGATCATAAACTTCTTTATTATCATCTAATGCTTTACGAACTAAAAGTGCCCAAGCTTGTTGAAATTCTGTATTAACATTGATTTTACAAGTTCCACAAGAAATTGCTTTTTTAATTTGTTCTACTGGAATTCCAGAACCACCATGTAATACTAGTGGAGTTTCAGGTAATGCTTCATCGATTGCAGCCATTTCTTTAAAGCCAAGTTTTGGTTCACCATGATATGGGCCATGAACTGAGCCTAAAGCTGGAGCTAAAGCATCAACGCCAGTATCATTAACTAATTTTACACATTCATTCAAATCAGCATACATTGTTTCAGCGACAACATCATCTTCTTGTCCACCAACTTTTCCAAGTTCAGCTTCAACAGAAGCATTAGTCTTCTTAGCATATTCAACAACTTCCTTTGTACGACGAACGTTTTCTTCAAATGGATAATGTGAAGCATCGATCATTACTGATGTAAAGCCAGCATCTAGTGCCTTCTTACAATTTTCAACGCTTGATCCATGATCTAAATGTAAAGCTACTGGTATAGTGATATTTTTATCTAAAATTACTGCTTTTACCATTTCAGCAACAACATGGAATCCTCCCATATATTTTACTGCACCCTCAGATACGCCTAAGATAACTGGTGCATTTAATTCTTGACATTTTCCTAAAATAGAATAAGTCCATTCCAAATTGTTGATATTAAATTGACCAACTGCATATTTTCCTTTTTTTGCTTTAAGTAGCATTTCTTTCATACTTACAAGTGCCATTTTTTCATTCTCCTTTTCACTTTTTTTCTACCATTGCTATTTTACAACATTTATCGCTGATATTCAAATGATTTTTATCTCTTTATTAATACTATAAATATTTAGATTACATCGACAATTTTTAGACATTTTTTGCTCTTGTAATCATTTTTTTTCATTTTAAAGTATAAATTATGCATATTTTTCATAGAAAAATAAATATTTTTTGGTATAATAATAAAGATGGAGTTTTATGTTTAAAACTAAGTAGGAGGACTTTCATGGGACTATTAAAAAAACTGGTTAATACCAATAAAAAACAATTAAAATTATTAAGAGCTAGAGCTTTAAAAATCGATGCATATAAAGAGCAAATAGCTGCACTTACTGATGAACAATTAAAAGAAAAAACTAAATACTTTCAAGAGGTGATTCAAAAAGAAAGTACCCTTGAAGCACAAAATGCTAAATTGGATGAAGTATTAAACGAAGCTTTTGCTGTATGTCGTGAAGCAGCAAAACGTGTGTTGAATCAATTTCCATATCTTGTACAAGTTATGGGGGCATTAGTGTTAAATAATGGTGATATCGCTGAAATGAAAACCGGTGAAGGTAAAACCTTAACAGCTACAATGGCTGTCTATGCTAACGCTTTAACTGGTAGAGGTGTTCATGTTATTACAGTAAATGAATATTTAGCACATCGTGATGCCGATTGGATGGGAGCTATTTACCGCTTTTTAGGATTGAGCGTAGGCTGTAACTTAAGAGAATTATCTCCAGAGCAAAAAAGAGCTGTCTATCAATGTGATATTACATATACAACAAACTCTGAACTTGGCTTTGATTATTTAAGAGATAACATGGCGAGAACTTTACAAACTAAAGTTCAACTAAAAGGATTAAATTTTTGTGTTATTGATGAATGTGACTCAATTTTAATTGATGAATCTAGAACACCACTTATTATTTCTGGTGGAAATAAAGCAAATGCTGCATTATATATCCCAGCAAACCGTTTTGCACGTTCTTTAACAAAAGGTGTTCATTTCGATATTGATATCGAATCAAAAGCAGTTTTCTTAACTGAAAAAGGAACTCAAAAGGCAGAGCAAGTGTTTGGAATTGAAAATCTTTACGATTTAAATAATGCTGTTTTAGTTCACTGTATCAACAACGCTTTAAAAGCAAATTATGCAATGGCACGTGATGTCGATTATGTTGTTGTCGATGATGAAATAGTAATCGTCGATCAAAACACTGGTCGTTTCTTAAAGGGCCGTGCATATAGCGATGGTTTACATCAAGCAATACAAGCTAAAGAAAAAGTTACCATACATCCAGAAACTGTCACATTAGCAACAATTACTTATCAAAATTTCTTTAGACTATATAATAAAGTTGCAGGTATGACGGGTACTGCTAAAACTGAAGAAGAAGAATTCTTAGAAACTTACAATATGCGAGTTATTGAAATTCCAACTAATGTTCCTGTAGTTCGTATCGATGATAACGATATCATTTTTGGAACAAAAGAAGCAAAATTTAACGCATTAATTGCCGATGTTAAAGCACGTCATGAATTAGGACAACCAGTTTTAGTTGGTACTATCGCTGTTGAAACATCAGAAATCATCTATTCATTGATGAAAAAAGCAGGATTAAAACCTGAAATCTTAAATGCTAAAAACCACGAAAGAGAAGCTGAAATCATTAAAAACGCTGGTCAAAAAGGTGCGATAACTATCGCGACAAATATGGCTGGACGTGGAACAGATATTAAACTTGGTGAAGGAGTTAAAGAACTAGGCGGTCTTGCTGTTTTAGGCTCTGAAAGACATGAATCAAGACGTATAGACAATCAATTAAGAGGACGTTCTGGACGTCAAGGTGATGTTGGTTATTCACGCTTTTACATTTCTCTTGAAGATGATTTAATGAAACGTTTTGGTGGTGAAAGATGGCAAAAATATTTTACAAAAAGTGAAGATGCCATCTCATTTAGCATTATAAATAGCGCTATTAACCAAGCGCAAAAAAAGGTTGAAGGTGTCAACCATGATGCTCGTAAAAATTTACTTGAATATGACAATGTTTTATCTCAACAAAGAGAAAAGATGTATAAGCTTAGAAACCAAGTATTAGAAGCTAAAGATTGTTATGAAATCACTAAAAGATTTTATGATTTAGTAGCTGACAACCTTGTGCGTAGTGTTTCTGTTATGGAAGGAAAAGAACTTCGTCCAAATCTTGAAGAACTAACTAATAAAATTAATACGGAATACTTGCCTGATGCACCTATTCAAATAGATGAATTCTATGGCCTTGAAAGATATCCAGATTTTGTAAATAAAGCAAGAATAATTTTGATGAAACGTACAGAAGATAGAAGAAAAGAATGGGGCGATATGGCTTATTTATCTATTCAATCCTCAATTTTACTTCGTGTAATTGATAAAAACTGGCCAGCACACATCGATAAGATGACTAAACTTAGAGATGGTATTTTCTTCCGTCAATATGCTAATGCAAATCCATTAAATCAATATAAGAATGATGGTTTTAAAATGTTTAATCAAATGATGGAAAAAATAGCCCAAGAAGTTGTATTATACACTTTAAGGGTACAAGTACAAATAAAGAAAATGAATGCTGAAGAAGTAGCAAAAATGGAAAAAGAAAAACTTCTTCGTGGAGAATAATTTTATGGAACTTTATGAAATGAGACAAAAAATAGGTGAAATTAGTAGTAAAATGAAACTACTAGGTGATTCACTTTGACTTGTTAGAAAAAAACAAGATAATTGAAGAATTAACTAAAAAAACACAACAAGATGATTTTTGGAAAGATCAAAACAATTCAAAAAAAGTAATCAATGAATTGAATTTTAATAAGAAACTTGTTGAAAAATATTCTTTGTTAAGCAATAGAATTTCTCTTTTACAAGAGGAATTAAATAATGAAGATTTAAGCAGCGATTTTGAAATGCTTGATTTAATAGCGCAAGAATTTAATGAAACAATCAATGAATTTTCTTCATTTGAAATTGAAACTTTATTAACTAGCCCCTATGATAAATGTAATGTTATTTTAGAATTTCATCCAGGAGCTGGTGGAACAGAAGCTCAAGATTGGGCTAATATGCTATTTAATATGTATCTTCGTTACGCTGAAAAAAAAGGATTTAAAAGTGAAGTCTTAGACTATCAGGAAGGAAATGAAGCAGGACTTAAATCAGCTTCTATCTTAATTAGTGGAGAAAATGCTTATGGTTATTTAAAAGAGGAAAGTGGTGTTCATAGACTAGTTAGAATATCACCTTTTGATGCTTCAAAAAGTCGCCATACATCATTTGCTTCAGTTGAAGCAACTCCTGAAATATTAGATGATAACGAAATAATTATCAAAGAAGAAGATTTAAAAATTGATACATTTCGTGCAAGTGGCGCTGGCGGACAACATATCAATCGAACAGATTCTGCTGTTAGAATAACACATCTTCCTACAAATATTATTGTGGCTTGTCAAACCCAACGTTCACAATTTCAAAATAAGGAGAGATGTTTACAAATACTTAAAAGTAAACTCTCCGCTTTAGCATATCAAGAAAAAATGGAAAAAATTAATTCTTTAAAAGGAATCCAAAAAAATATTGAATGGGGTAGCCAAATTCGTTCTTATGTCATGTGTCCTTACACTTTAGTTAAAGATAATAGAACGAATTATGAACGAGTTGATGTCAATAATATATTAAATGGGGATTTAGATGATTTTATCTTCGCAAGTTTAAAGCAAAAGATGGCCAAAGGAGACTAACTATGATAACTCAAAATAGCATAAAAAAATTTATAAAAGAATCATTAGTTATTATTTTAGGTAGTTTGATATTAGCTTTTTCCATATCTTTTTGTTTTATTAATTATAAAGGTATACACATTTTTAATATTAATGAAAATAATGAAATATCTTATATTACTTTTAATGGTATTTTAACTGGAGGAACCTCTGGCTTTTCCTTAATCATTAGAAATCTATTTTTCTTAAATATAGAAAATGGTGGAATGATTACCGAGAATATCATTTCTATTTGTACTGTTGTCTTATTTATAATAGGAGCATTATTCCTTGGAAAAAAATTTGCGATACATACGCTAGTATCAACAATAACATTCCCTATCTTCATCTATTTATTTAGGTTGCATATCTTTGATAGTTTACACAGCCAATTTGACCGCTTCGATCCAATTTTATGTGCTATTATTGGTGGAATATTAATGGGAGTTGGTTGCGGAATAACATATAAAGTTGGTGGTTCTACAGGTGGCTTTGATGTTCCAGGAATGATCATTAACAAATATAGTAGAATTAAACTATCTATATTATTTTTTATTCAAGATGGAATATTAGTGGCTTTAGCTTTTATCGCAAAATTTTCATTATACGAAATATTTATTGGTTTAATTTCTGTCATTTCCTATTCTAGTGCTGTCGAACTTGTGCAACGTTTAGGTAATGAAGCATATTTTTGCGATATTATCTCTGATCATTGGGAAGAAATTAACAAAGAAATTTTAGCCTTAGATAGAGGAACTACTATCGTTGATGTAATTGGTGGTTATACTAACACTCCAAGAAAAATGATAAAAACTATGGTCGGAAAAAATCAATACTTAGATATATTAGACGTCGTTAAAAAAATCGATCCAACAGCATTTATTTCAATGAGCAAAACCCATGATGTCTTTGGTGAGGGATATATCGATTTATCAAGTTTTTCAAATAAATAATAAGGGGAGTAAATATGGCAATAAGATTAGATGGTAAAGTTGCTTCTTTAAATATAAAAGAACAATTAAAAAAGGAATTTTTAAGCCTTGATAGAAAAGCTTGTCTTGCAATAATACATTTTAATGATTTAGCCAGTGCTTCTTACTTAAAAGGTAGAATAAAACTCGCTGAAGAATTAAATGTTGAAATTAAAGAAATCGCAATAAAAGAAGATAGTAGACAAGAAGAAATAATCTCTTTAATAAAATCGTTAAATGACGACAAATCAGTTGATGGCATTATGATTGATCGTCCTCTTCCTAAAAAATATGATGAAAACTATGTTTTATCTTTTATTAATGAAAAAAAGGATGTCGATGGCTACACATACAATAATTTAGGAAGGCTTTTAACAAATAGTGCTTGTTATCCATCAGCTACGCCAAAAGCAGCAATTCGCTTGCTTGAATATTATAATATCGATGTTTCTTCCAAAGACGTATTAGTTATCGGAAGAAGCGTAAATGTTGGAAAACCATTAGCACTTATGTTATTAAATAAAAATGCCACGGTTACTATCGCTCATTCAAAAACTAAAAACATCAAAGAAAAATGTCAAAAAGCTGATATTATTTTCTTGGCTGTTGGCAAAGCAAATTTCTTAAAAAGTGAAGACGTTAACGAAAATAGTATCATTATCGATATTGGTATTAATTACGATGAGAATAATAAACTAGTTGGTGATGCTAGTAAATTATGTTATGAAATCGTTAAAATGTATTCTCCTGTCCCTGGTGGGGTTGGAGTAATGACCAATATCGTTTTAATGGAAAATTTATTGATGGCCTATAAAAACAATGAATAATTATCAAATAAACGATATTGTAATTTTAAAGAAAAATCACCCTTGTGCAAAAAATAAAAAAGAATTTAAAGTATTAAGTATCGATGGCGAAGTCCATTTAAAATGTTTAAATTGTGGTGGCATTATATTTTTAAAAAGAAGTGCTTTTGAAAAAGCATTAGTAAGGAGTTATCATGAAGAAAAAAACTAAAATTATAATCATTACAATATCTTGTGTTGTAATAGCATTAATTCTATCTGCTATTTCTTTTGTCACTTCAATTTTTGTTTCTTATAACAGACTTGGTGATATGGATTTACAAGTTAGACAAAACGCGGCTTTGCAAAGTCTTGAAAAAGAAAAAACATATTCTTGTATTTCCTATAATTTAGGTTTTGGCGCTTACTCGCAAGACTTTACTTTTTTCTTAGACACAGGATTTGATGAATATTGTAATGAAACTGTTGGTTATTATTCAAAAGCTAAAAGTAAAGATGAAGTATATTTTAATATAAATGGTGCTTTAAAAACTATAGAAGATGAAAATGTTGACTTTGCATTTTTTCAAGAAGTTGACACAGACTCTACTCGCTCATACCACATTAATCAAGATGAAATGATCATGGATTGCTTTTCTTTATATGATAGTGTACATGCTATTAATTATCATAGTTCATTTATGCCTTATCCGCTTTATGATATGCATGGTAAATCAAACGCTGGACTTACAACTATTTCCAAGTATCAAATAAATTATGCTCATAGAAAACAATATAGTGTCAGCACATCTTTTTCAAAATTCTTTGATTTAGACCGTTGCTTTTCTTATTCAACAATTCAAGTTAATAATGATAAGACACTATACTTAGTAAACTCTCACATGTCTGCTTATGATGAAGGCGGAATAATTAGAGGAAAGCAAATTCAAGAATTAAATGACTTTTTAAATGAAAGAAAAAATTGTGGTGATTACGTAATTGTTGGTGGTGATTTTAATCACGATTTATTGACTTATAATCCTGATTATAATTATGATACCACTAATAATATCATCTTTAATAACACTCTTAAAACTCCAACATGGGTCAGCCAATTTTTTGATGAAAATCATGTTTCGCCAATTATTAGCGGCTATAAAGTAATCGCATCTGATAATGCTCCAACTTGTCGAAATAATGATAAAGAATGGGAAATAAATAAGACTTATGTTACATGTGTTGATGGCTTTATTGTTTCAGATAATATTGAAGTTACAAAGCACTATAATATCATCACGAAAAATGGCAATAAAAATCTGGATGGTTTCGCTTTTTCAGATCATGAGCCAACATACATGGAATTTAAATTGAAATAGAGGTAGAATATGAAAAAACAAACACTTTTAACACTTAGTTTCTTTTTATGTTTATCTGGATGTAATACGAGTAATAATGACTCATCTAGCGATGAGGAAAGTATTTCAAGTAGTGATACTTCTTATAGTGAAATTAGTTCATCTAGTGAAGAAGTTATTAGCAACAAAGACATTTTACTTGATGAAGACTATTCGCTTTGTCTGCCATTAAATGATGTAAGTGGCTCTATAAATAACTTTTTAAACGAATACAAAGACGATTATGAATTTTATAATTCAAATAATGTTATTTACGAACAAGTTTATAAAAATAACAAATTATCAAATAGTCCAATTACTATTGAAAAGCAAGATGATGTAAAATATATCTTTTATAATAATAACAATCATGCACGAATAATTTCTCTTGCTGATGGCTATGGCTTTACTATTCCTACATCCACAACACTTCAAGCAGATTTTTCTTTAGGAACTTATCGAAGTAAAGTTTACAACGAAGACTTTACTCTTACAATATCTTACGAACATTCAAATCCTTATAATAATTGGACAACATATCGTGAAGAATGGCTATTTCGTTATTTAGATAATGAAAATTATTATACACAAAATGATTTATCTTTATTATCTACACCAAAGAAATCCTCATCGACATTTTTTGATGGATATATTGTTGATGAATATAACTTAATGATTAATAATCCTGGACAAATAAAGAAAAATTATTATAATATAGCAACTATTCGTAAAAATACTTCGATAAAGGATTTTATCCTTTTAGTAATGAAATCAAACAAAGACATGAAAGAAGATTTTTCCGATGTAATTTTATCTTATAAAGAAATCGAGAAAAAAGGTAGTGCAAATAATCAATCTATTAATGATTTACCAGTAATAAAAAATCCTTTATGGAATGAGCAAACTAGTAATTACTATGATCCTTTATTGAATTCATCTAGGACAAACTGGGGTGCATTTACTGCAACATTAACTAATGGCACATTAGTTGAAAGTCAAATTAAAGTTTCAACAGCATATAAAAAATTTACTGCTTTAAGCGAAGCACTTGATTATGATTTTGATATTCTTCCAACATATCAACACATTGCTTGGGACAAAAAAACACAATATTATTGGCCAACATCAATGGCTAATTATATGGCTCAAGGCAATGGATATAATGGCAAACCTGTTATTCAAATGTCATACCAATTTACAGATAACAATAATAATGTTTCAGTAGCAAACACTACTGATTGCTACACACCAATGTTTGATATTTATCGAGGAAAAGATGACACAGGTGTTGATTATGGAACAAAAGCGCCATATCAAAATCGCTATGCCTTAAAACTTAAAACATTCGCTTTAGATGTTAAAAACTATGGATATCCCGTATTATTTAGATTAAACAATGAAATGAACTCAGACTGGGTTAGTTATTGTGGTATGATGACTTTATTAGATCCTGATATTTTCCAAGCTACATGGAGAATTATCTATAATGTATTTGAACAAGAAGGTGTAGATAATTGTATTTGGATTTTTAATCCAATAGCTAAAACATGTCCATTTAGTTCTTGGGGTGAAGATATGTGTTATTTTCCTGGAATTAATTATGTTCAAGCTTTAGGATTAACAAGTTATCGTGATAATAATAACAACGAAGTAAATGAATCAACATTTAGAAATGATTATACTTTATTATATGAAAAAAATAATCCTGTCTGGAATAATTATCCTTGGATAATATCCGAATTTGGTTGTGGTAGTGGCGGAGATACTACAGGAAAGTTATACCGTAATCAAGCATCACAAGTAAAATATATCAATGGTATGTTTAATGACTTTAATAATAGAGATAATAATCCTTATTTACAAAATATTAAAGGTGCTGTTTGGTTTTCAGTAAATGATTATTCTGGTGAACAAGTTGTTAATCAATATGAACTTGTAATCGATGAATTAAAAGACACTATCAATGCTTTAAAAAATGGTCTTAGCAAAAATAAACTTGGTTAAAATAATATAATTATATGAAAAATATGATATCTTTACATTCAAGATATCATATTTTTTTATTTGATATTTAAACTTTTCATCAACCACATTTCTTCTTCTAAGACTTTTTTTACACTACGATCTCCAAGTCCAATTACTTCGATAGTATCTATATTTTTATTAAGTAAATCCGAAATTGTTTGAATAGATGCAAAGCTTGGATCAATAAATAATTCATAGTCATCTCCAACCATAGCAATTCTTTCAAAAGAAACTGTATAAACATCAAATGTAGTGATTTTTAGATTTGATGTATTATATGATTTTAATAGTGATTGTAATGAAATAAAAAAATCAATAAATAGCATATTTTCATCGACAGGAAGATCTAAAGTGGTTGTTTTATTATTCATTGTTACATTTAAATGTATTTCTTTTTGCATAATTAACTCCTAGTATTATCGCTAGCTTTTTCACGAAATCTTCCCATAAAAGAAGGCTTCATATCATTTTTATATAAGTGGGATATATCGCCTAAACATTGAGCTCTAAATTGAGCAATCCCTGGAATTCTTTCTTCAGTATAAATAATTGAAACTGATGATGGCGTAAAGCCAATATGTTGAGCTAAAACAACATATGGAATATTTAATAAATAAGAAAGTAAAACACACTCAACTCCTAAATGACAAATAAATAGCAAGGTATCATCATTTTCCTTAAGTACTTTAAAATATTTTTTATGTTTTTGATACCCGTGTTTTTTTAGCAATCTACTAAAGTTTTGTGTCACATATTTATAACCTGTTTCCACTTTAGAATTTTTAAATAAAGGATTTTTTAAATACGATTGGTCATAAATATGTTTTAATGAAGTAAAATATTCAACTTGAAAGTCCCATGGGATCTTTTCTTTTCCAGTTAATTCATCTTTAACTAGATAATTAAACTCTTTAATATAGTCTAATATTTCATAAGGTTTTTTACTTCTTTTTAAATATTCTTTTGCCGTATCAAGTGCTCTTCCAAGAGGGGAAACATAAACATAATCAATCTTTTCTTTCATTAATCTATCTGCTAAAACATGCGCTTCTTTAAAGCCACGTGGTGTTATTGTATTATGTTCATAATCTGGCTCTGCATGCCTAACAATAATTATTCTCATATATTTATTTCCAATCCGTCATATGATACTATAACATTATGTTTTTTTGCTTCTTTTGTCATTTTAGCATATGTGGCATGACCATTATGAGAAAAATGATTTGCAACAATTACCGTGTTTTCATCGATAATCTTTTCATCTTTCATTTTTTCAATAATCTTCATAAAACTATCAAAAGATAGATGATGGTCCATCCAATTTGTTAAAAGGCCTGCTGTACAATCAAGCGAGATAAGAGATAGTGGCTTTTTTAATGAAGCTAAATAATCCCATGTTTGCTTAAAAAAATAACCAGTATCATGAGCATATAAAATACTTTTATCTTCTTTTTCAATAAGATAAATTAAAGGTGATGAATTTACATCGTGATTAGCTCTAAGAGGAGTTATCTTATAATCGTTAATATTAAAAGATTTAAATGCTTCTACATGTATTGCTTGAACGTATTCATCTAAATTTTCTTCACTATTTATTACCCTTATTGTTTCATTATATGCGCTTTCATCACCATATACATGAAATTTTTCCTTTATAACTTTCGATGCATAGCCTTTTCTTCTAAATATTAGTTCATTTGAATAAAAATGATCGCTATGATTATGTGTTATTAACACATGAGAAATGTTATCAAGACGCACTTTGTTTTTAATCATATGATAGTAAGTATCCGGCCCAAAATCGATAAGCAATTGATCATCAATTAAAGCTTGGCAACGACTACGAATTTCTTTTCCTTTATTTTTTATGGCATTTAAGCATACATCACATTGACAAAATAATGCCGGTATTCCCTCTGCTGCTGCAGTCCCTAAAAATTTAATTTTCATAAGTTCCTCCGTTTTTTATTATTATATCATTTTTAAAAGTGATTAAAGCATTTATTTATACTTTACTTTTTTACTTTGTGAAATTATTTCACAAACATTATCTTTTATGATAAAATAGTTAAAAGGAATATGAAATGGGGTCATTATTATGGATGAAAAAGTAAAAAAAATTCCGAAAAGTTCTAGAAAAAGATTTCCTCTATACCTTAGAGTTTTACAACAATATAAGCAAAAAGGATACCAAAGAGTTATGTCTTATCAAATTGGTAGTCAATGTAATGTTGCTGCAGACACTGTAAGGCGCGATTTAATGTATGTAAAACACCAAGGAAAATCAGCTAGCGGTTATGATGTTGATAGCCTTATTGAGTCATTTAATGAAGAATTAGGAACTACACAAAATGAAACAAAAATTGTTTTAATTGGTGTAGGAAATATTGGCCAGGGGTTATTAAAATATAATTATATTCCCTCTCATGTTGGGCACATTGAATGTGCTTATGATATTGACCCTAACAAAATTGGAAGTTGTATTAATGGTGTTAAAGTTTATGACTTATCGATGCTAAAGCAAACATTTCCAAGTAATTGTAGCATTGCAATTTTAGCAATTCCTAAAGATAATATCGATGAAATTGTTAGCCGTTTGGTTAATTTAAAAGTTAAAGCAATAATTAACTTCTCCGATGGCGTACCAAGAAAAAGAAATAACCTTGTCATCCATCAAATTGATTTGACAAAGATTATTTCTGAAGTGATTTATGATTTAAAAATAAATGAAGAAGATAAAAATTTATGATTTATCTTAATATTTAACAACTACTATTTTATTTTTATCTAACTTTCTTTTAATTAATATGACTATAATCATAAATATAATTAAAGAAATACAAGTGATAATTATTCCTAATATTGAACGATTGTATAAATTAGCTCCCATTGAGGTCCAAATCAATATACCAGGAATTCTAGATAAACAATACATGCTCAACGTTCTTTTTGCTTTTAATGGTGTAAGCCCTGCTCCATACATTAAAATATCTTTAGGGACAAAAGGAAGATTACAAAAAATAAAAATCGATAAAAATCCCGTGTTTGATTCAAAAAAACGAACAATTTTATCGATTTTTTCTTTTTTAATAAACTTGTTTACAAAGCGATATCCTAAAAGGCGAGCAATATAAAAGACGATAATAGAGCCAATTATTATTCCTATAAACGACAATAAAAATCCTAAAATAAAGTTAAATACAAAGCCACCAGTAGCATTTATAATATCACCAGGAATGATAAAAATAACAACTTGTAATATTTGTAGTATTACAAATATAACATAACTAAAAACTTTGTTTTTTTCGACAATAAAGCGAATGTTTTCAAAAGAAAAGCGCTCTTTAATTTTTCCATAAAACAAAATGCCACAAACAATAATAGACACTATAAATAAAACAAATACAATAAATTTAACGATTTCACTTTTTTTATATTTCATCTTTATCATTCCTTTATATATGGTATGATAAAAACAAATGAATTATTATTTATTTTGCAACAATTATCCAAATGATAACTAATGTGATTAATAAAACTGCACCGATTGAAAACATAGTCAAAGTAACTTTGACATTGTTTGCTTTATTTTCACTTTTTT
>JALEMY010000043.1 GCA_022767485.1 Erysipelotrichaceae bacterium | reverse complement strand
GGAACCATCAAGTATTTATTGAAATTAAAAGATGGTAATTTAGTTGAAACAGTGTTGATGCGTTATGTATATGGTAATGCGGTATGTGTATCATCGCAAGTAGGATGCAATATGGGTTGTTCATTTTGTGCTTCTGGACTTTTAAAAAAAGTTAGGGACTTAACTAGTGATGAGATGATATCAGAAGTTATGACTGTTCAACTTGATTTAAATAAAACTAATGAGCGAGTTTCTCATATTGTAGTTATGGGAATAGGAGAACCATTTGATAATTACGATAATGTAATGAAATTTATCTATTGTTTAAATGAAGCAAAAGGACTAGCAATTGGAGCTAGACATATTAGTGTTTCAACTTCTGGATTAGTTCCAAAAATCAAGCAGTTGAGCGAGGAAAAACTGCAAATTAACTTAGCTATTTCACTTCATGCCCCAAATGATGAAATTAGAAATAAAATAATGAAAGTAAATCACGCTTATAATATGACACAATTAAAGGAAGCTTTAGTTGAATATTGTATGAAAACTAATAGACGAATTACTTTTGAATATATTTTATTAAAGGGAATAAATGATTCGACAAGTAACGCCTTAGAACTAATATCTTGGCTTGAAGGAACATGCTCTTATGTCAATTTGATTCCCTACAATTCAGTAAGTGAATCTTCATATCAAAGAAGCGATGAAAAAAGTATAAATAATTTTTATAACATCTTAAAAAAAGCTAAAATAAATGTTACAATAAGAAGAGAATTCGGTAAAGATATAGAAGCAGCTTGTGGTCAACTCAGAGCAAAAAGTGAGGGAAAGAAAAATGAAAGCAATCGCTAAAACTGATATTGGACTAGTTCGTTCTACAAATGAAGATACTTATATTGTTAAAATGCAAGATGATGACAATTATATTGCATTTGTTTTTGATGGGATGGGAGGACATTTAGGAGGAGCTCATGCGGCTAATACGACTGCAAATTACTTGCAAAATGCCTTTTTATCACTAAATGAAGCAACATATAAAAATCTTGGGGTTTGGTTATTTGAAACATTACAAAATATCAATACTACAATATATAATCAATCTTTACAAGACGATAATTTAAAAGGTATGGGCACTACAGTATCTGGTGTTGTAAAACATAATGGTACATTGTTTTACGCACATATTGGTGATTCTAGAATCTATTTATATAACAAAAATGAATTAGAACAAATTACAACCGACCACACATATGTTAATACTTTATTACTAAATGGTATTATCACCTACAAGCAAGCGATGAAACACCCTAAAAGACATGTACTAACAAACGCTTTGGGTATTAAAAAAAATGTATCGGTTGACATAGGACAAATCAAATTAAAAGATGGTGATAATTTGTTATTATGCACCGATGGTTTACACAATTTAATCGACAATAAAAAATTATTAAAATTATTAAATAGTAATGAAAAACTAGAGGATAAAGCAGATTTAATTATGGAAAAAGCTTTATCTTTAGGTGGGAATGATAATATTACTTTTATCATTATGGAGCAATAATCATTTTATGATCAACGAAGTCTTCAATGAGCGTTATATTATATCTTCTTTAGTTGGCTCTGGAGGATACTCCAAAGTCTTTTTAGCATATGATAAAATCAGTAAAAAACATGTGGCTATTAAGGTATTAAAATGCAATATTGAAGAAAACACTAAAGCATATCAAATGTTTAAGCAAGAAGCAATGACACTAGCAGCAATTATCAATCCCAACGTTGTAAAGGTTTACAATAGTAACATATATAACAATAATCCCTACATTGTTATGGAATATGTTAAAGGGAGAAATTTAAAAAGCATTATAGAAGAAAATGGTTATTTATTAGTAAATGAAGTTGTAAATTACATGAATCAAATTATCGATGGACTTGAAATATGTCATAATGCCAATATAGTTCATAGAGATCTCAAGCCGGCTAATATTATAAAAAAACCGGATGGAACGATAGTTATTTTAGATTTTGGCACTGCATTTATTAAAGATGAAAAGGTTAGCTTATATCAAGAACACAAAGGAACAGCAATTGGTACTGTACAATATATGGCACCAGAATTGATTGAAAATCCTGAAGGATCAATCCAAAGTGACATTTATTCTTTAGGCATTATTATGTTTGAAATGTTTTCAGGTAGATGTCCATATGTTTTAAAAGATCCAAATAAAAAATCGGAAGTCTTATTAATGCATAGAGAAGTGCCCTTTCCTTCTATTAGAACAATCATTCCTTCAGTGCCATTAAGCTTTGAAAAAATCATTTTCAAATGTTGTGATAAAAACCCTGAAAAAAGATATAGAAATTTAAATGAATTAAGAATTGATATTATCAATGCTTACGATGAGTATACTCATCCTAAAACTATTAAAAAAAGCTTTTTCAAAAGATTATTTAAAAAGGACTAATATATGCAAGGTTTTATAATTAAAGCAATAGCAGGAGACTTTTTTGTTTATAACAATGAAGATAAAAAAACATATGTTTGCAAGGCTCGTGGACAAATTCGCAATCAAAAAATGATGCCAATTTGTGGGGACGAAGTCATTTTTGACTATGATGAAAAAGCAAATTATTCGTTGATAAATAAAATTATTCCACGGAAAAATGAACTAATTAGGCCATTGATAGCTAATGTTGATGTAGCATTAATTGTAATGTCGACAAAAGAGCCCAATTTTGATTCATATTTAGTAGATAAACTTATCATTGCTGCTACAATGCAAAATATCGAACCGATAATCATCGTTAGTAAATGTGAGTTTATCGATGAAGAGTTAAAACAATTAATAGAAAATTATAAATTTGCTGGCTATAAAGTTATTGAAATATCAAGTCATCAAAATATAAATATAAAGGAAGTACATGAAACAATAAAAGGAAAAAAAGTTGTTTTATGTGGACAATCTGCTGTTGGAAAATCAACTTTAATCAACACACTGCTTGCAAGTGATACAAGATCAATCGGCTCTTTTTCACAAAAACTTGGAAGAGGAAAACATGAAACAAGAGAAGTTGAATATATTAGAATTAATGAGGCATTTGTCGCTGATTCACCAGGATTTTCACGACTTGATATCAAAGTTGAGTTGACAACATATGCTAGATTGTTTAAAGATTTTTCATCTTTAGCTAATAAATGTCGTTTCTCTTCATGTCTTCATGTAAACGAGCCATCATGTGCGATAAAAAATGCAGTAAATGAAGGAATAATACATAAAAAAAGATATGAGAATTACATACATTTAATGAACGAAATAAAGGATGGTAAAAAAGTATGGAGAAAAAAATAATACGCGTTGCACCCTCTTTTCTAGCTGCTGACTTTAAATTTTTAGATAAAGAGATGAAAAGGGTAATAAAAGCTAAGGCAGATTGGATTCATTTAGATATTATGGATGGAAAGTTTGTCAATAATATTTCTTTTGGCTTTCCTATTTTAAACGCCATTAAAGACTATCCTATTTTTAAAGATGTGCATTTAATGATAGAAGAACCACTAAAATATCTTAATCGCTTTATTGATGAAAAAGCTGATTTAATTACTTTTCATATCGAAGCTATCAAATACAAAAAAGATGTAAAACAATTGATAAAAACAATTCATCAAAACAATATCGCTTGTGGAATTTCAATAAAACCATCGACAAAAGTTGATGTACTTATGCCATTTTTAAAAGATATTGATCTTGTTTTAATTATGAGTGTAGAGCCAGGATTTGGTGGACAATCATTCGATGAGTCGAGTTTAGAAAAAATAAGTGAATTAAGAAAAATAGTTGATGAAAACAATTATAATTGCTTAATAGAAGTCGATGGTGGAATCAATGATAAGACATATAGTAAAGTAATAAATGCTGGAGCAGATGTTTTAGTGTCTGGTAGCTTTTTATTTAAAAGTGCAAATATGAAAGAAAGCATTAAATTATTAAAAGGGAAATAATTATGCCAATAATTTATGATAAAAAGAAAAGAGTCTTTCATCTTTATAATAAAGATATTTCATATTTGATTTATATAAGTTTAGATTCAAGATTGATTCATCTTCATTTTGGCGCGCATTTAAAGGATTATGATTTGGATACAATGATTTATCATACCACTAATTATTACACACATTTTGATGGTGAAAAAGAGCATATTTCCTCTTTATATGACTTTAACTATGAGACATCTTTAATGGAGCTTGCTAGTTTTAACAAAGGAGATTATCGTTCTTGTAGCATTAAAATTAAAAACCATAATGGTGATGAAACAACAGATTTTACGTATGTTTCCCATAAAATTTATAAAGGGAAGCAAAAACTAGAAGGACTACCATGTTTAAAAGCAAGTGAAGATGACGTAACTACTTTAGAAATAAAACTTATCGATAAGGCAATAAATGTAGTTGTAATTTTACAATATAACATCTTAACTAATTATCCTGTTATTACAAGAAGTATGAAAGTAATAAACCAAGCAGAAGATGAAATCATATTGAAGAAAGCATATTCAGCAACACTTGATTTAAAAACTAGTGATTATAATTTATATTATTTATCTGGAAGATATGGCAAAGAAAGAAATGTTTGTAAAGAAAAGATCATGCAAGGATGTAAAGTGTTATCATCTATAGAAGGAAAATCATCGCATAACACATCACCTTTTATCGCATTAGCATCTTTGGATGCTTGTGAAGATTATGGTGAAGTGTATTCTTGTAATTTTATCTATTCTGGTAATTTTGAAATCAAAGTTGAAGTTGATAAGTGTGAGTTTACTCGTGTTTTAGTCGGTATTAATCCTGAAACTTTTGAATACGTTTTAGAAAAAAATCAAAGTTTTCAAACGCCAGAAGTAATTCTTTTATATACAAATAAAGGAATTGGAGAGATGAGCAGGATTTATCATAAAGTAATCAATAATCATTTAATATCTTCAAATTTTTTGAATATGAAAAGGCCTGTTTTATTGAATTCATGGGAAGGTTGCTATTTTGATTTTGATACAGATAAAATTTTAAAAATAATTGATGAAGCACATCAATTAGGTATTGAAATGTTTGTTTTAGATGATGGATGGTTTGCCAAAAGAAACGATGATAATTCAAGCCTTGGTGATTGGTATGTTAATAATGAGAAAGTCGATTTAAATAAAGTTGAAAAAAGACTTCGACAATACAATATGAAATTTGGTCTATGGTTTGAACCAGAAATGATATCATATAATTCTTCTTTATATAAAAATCATAAAGACTATGCGATTAAATGTGAAAATAGAGATTATACTTTAATGCGCCATCAGATGGTTTTAGATATGAGTAGACAAGATGTTTGTGATAATATATATAAACAAATGAGTGATATTATCGATAAATATCATATTGACTACATTAAATGGGATCATAATCGCAGTATAACTGAAGCATATTCAAAACATCTTGATAGCAAACATATGGGCGAGTTTTATCATCGCTTCATGCTTGGAACTTACTCTATCTTAGAAAGACTTAATAATGATTATCCATCACTATTTATTGAAAGTTGTTGTGGGGGTGGTGGAAGATATGACGCTGGTATGCTTTATTATTCACCACAAATATGGACGAGTGATGAAACAGATGCAATAGAGCGTTTATCAATACAAGAAGGAACAAGTTTTTGCTTTCCATGTTCATCAATGGGATCTCATGTAAGTGCAAATCAAAGAACAAGTTATAAAACAAAAGCATATGTGGCACTTCAAGGAACATTTGGCTATGAACTTGATCCATTAAAACTTGATGATGAAACAAAAGCATTAATAAAAAAGCAAATAAAAACTTATCACGAATTTTACGATTTGACGCATTATGGTGATTTATATTATTTAATTAGGCCAAGTAATAATGCGCATCAAGCTTCATGGATGTTTGTTTCACAAGATAAAAAAAGAGCCTTATTTACATATGTTGTGACATTAAAAAATAAAAGTATGCTAACGTATATTAAACTTAAAGGATTAAAAGAAAACAAATATTATTATTGTAAAGAAAAAGACAAAACATATTATGGAAAATTTTTAATGGAAGTTGGTTTAGATTTAACTTTTGATTATATTTATAGTTACGATAGTATCATGTTATCTTTTATTGAAAAATAAAAATAAAATTTAACTCTTTAATTAGTTTTTAAAAAAAATATAAAGAATTAGTAATTAATGTGTTTTTTATTTATAACATACATTGGATTAAAAATATGATAATGTTAAAATAAATTATGTGGGGGTGATAATGTGTTTGAAAAAGTAAAGAAAAACTTTGGCTTTGGTTGCATGCGTTTGCCGATGAAAAATGATGAAGTAGACTATGAAGAATTTTGTAAAATGGTCGATACATTTATGGATAATGGATTTAATTATTTTGACACAGCACACGGATATATTAATACTAAAAGCGAAATTGCTGTGCGTGAATGTCTTGTAAAACGTTATCCTCGTGAAAGCTTTGTTTTGACTAATAAACTTACAGGCACATATTTTCAAAACAAAAGTGATATTCGTGAATTTTTCAATAGTCAATTAAAAGCATGTGGTGTTGAATACTTTGATTTTTATTTAATGCATGCTCAAAACAAGGAAATATATGAAAAATTCAAAAAATGTCAGGCTTATGAGCAAGCGTTGATGCTAAAAGATGAAGGGTTGATAAAGCACTTTGGTATTTCATTTCATGATACTGCAGATGTGTTAGATAATATTTTAAATGAATACCCACAAATTGAAGTTGTCCAAATTCAATTAAATTATATCGATTATGATGATATCGTGGTTCAATCTCGTAAATGCTTAGAAGTATGTAATAAACACAATAAAAAAGTTATCGTAATGGAGCCTGTTAAAGGAGGAAATTTAGTAAATCTTCCTTTAGATGCTAAGAAATATTTAGATGAGCTTGATGGTGGAAGTTATGCTAGTTATGCTATACGTTTTGCTGCTAGTTTAAAGGGAGTATTTATGGTTCTTTCAGGAATGAGTAATATAATACAAATGAATGATAATGTTTCATTTATGAAAGATTTTAAACCACTTGATGAAAGAGAAATAAAAGCAATACACAATGTATGCGATGTTTTTAAGAAAATGAATTTAATTCCGTGCACTGCTTGTCGTTATTGCATAGATGGCTGTCCACAAAAAATAATAATACCAGATTTGTTTGCTTGTTTAAATACTTATAATCTTAACCATGATTGGAATGCTAATTATTATTATCAAAATTGTCTTAAAACAAGTAATAAAGCTTCTATGTGTATAAAGTGTGGAAAATGTGAAAAATCATGTCCTCAACATTTACCAATTAGAGAATTGCTTGAACAAGTAGCAAAAGAATTTGAAAAATAAAAGGAGAAAAAGAAAAATGATAGAAAATTTATTAGTTAGAAAAAATTACTCAGTTAAAATTAAAGTTACAATCAAAAGTATCATTTCATTTGGTCTTATTGCTTTAGCAATATTATTACCACAACTAGTCCATCTTTTTTTAGGTTCAAAAGGTGGGGTATTATTACTTCCAATGTATTTACCTGTTCTTATTTGTGCTTGTATTTTAGGAGTTAAATATGGTCTTGTTGTTGCTATTTCTTCCCCAATATTTAGTTATTTTATTACACTATCTTTCAATAATCCAATGCCAGCACTTCCACGCCTTCCATTTATGATAGTAGAACTTTCTATGTTTGCTATAATATCAGGTCTATTTTCTAAAAAAATTGTTAAAAATGCTTATTATTCTTTCCTTGCAGTTATCTTAGCACAAGTAATAGGAAGAGCTACATTTTTACTTTCTATACTTATTTTTGATTCAATTACACCACTTTCTTTTGAACTTATTTTGTCACAAATTAAAACTGGACTTTTAGGGGTAGCTTTACAAGCACTTATCGTTCCTTTTACTATAATAATATTAAGTAAACTTTTAAAAAAAGATGAGAAAAATTGATCTACAAATTGCTAAAAAAAATCTATTAAACCATACTATTTGTCTTTGTAAAGATAATACATGCTTATTTAGTGATAAAAAAGGCATAAGCCCTATGATGGACTTTATCAATGATAATATAGATTTAAACGGTTATAGTGTTGCTGATTTAATAGTTGGTAAAGCTGTTGCTTTTTTATTTGTAAAATGCAATATAAAAAATGTCTATGCCAAAGTGCTTTCAAAAAGTGGTAAAGAAATATTAGATAAATATCATATTTATTACGAATATGAAACAATAACAGAAAAGATTATTAATCGTGAGGGAAATGATATTTGCCCTATGGAAAAAGTTGTATTAAATATTGATGATGCTGAAATTGCATACATTAAATTAAAAGAAAAACTTGATAATATGAGGAACTTTTAAATCAAACTAAAAAAAGATTCAATAAATTTATGTTGAATCTTTTTTTGTGATTTCTTGTAACAATTTATACTCTTTTATGCATTTATAACAATCTATTTTTTCCTATTATAGCAAGATTTTTTTTAAAACAAAGTGGGTAAAATAAAGTTTTTCATTTTACACTTTAATTAAATTTGTAGTTTTTCTTTCATTTGGTATTTACTTAAATCAACTTTATAATCAATTACAATAATTCCATCATTTTCTAATAATTCCTTTTGCTTTTGTATTCCTCCAAAAGCATAGTCTTTTGATAATTTTCCTTGACTATTAACGACTTTATAGCAAGGATATTTATCTTTATCAATATTGTTATGTAAGATATTTCCTACCGCTCTAGCTAACTTTTTATTATTTAAAAATAAAGCAATTTGGCCATAAGTAACAACTTTTCCCTTTGGTATTGTTGTTAAAAATTTTAGCACTTTTTCTTTCATCGTTAATCAATTTTAATAAGTTCATACTCACGACTACCAAAGCCTAATTCTTCACTAGCTTTGATTGTTAAAAGACCATTTCTCGATTCAATTCTTTCAATAAGATGGCCTTTTTTAGGATCATTGCAGTTATAAACTAAATCGATACAAGCTTGATCAATTGCAATAGGATCTAAAGATATTAATATGCCAATATCTTTAATGCAAGGATCTTCGGCAACAGCACAACAATCGCAATCTACCGACATATTTTTCATAACATTAATATAAACTATGTTTCCCTTAAAATAATTAACTATTGAACTTGCAGCATCAGCCATAGACATTAAAAATTCATCATGATTAGCGGTCCATATTTTACTTACATCTCCCGCCCCATGAATATAGGCTTTACCATATGATGAAGCTAAGCCAATAGATAATTGTTTGATTGCACCACCATATCCTCCCATTGGGTGTCCTTTAAAATGAGACAAAACTAACATTGAATCATAATTTACTATGTTTTTACCAACATAGTTTTCTTTAATTATTTTGCCATTTAAAATATCAAGTTTTAAATCTGGTCCACTAGCATCTAATAAATCAACATTGAATGCATTCCACCCGTGTTCTTGAAATGTTAAAAGATGTTTTTTTGTTGTGTTTCTTCTTCCTTCATAAGCGGTATTACACTCAACTACGGTGCCATTAACTTCATTTATAATATCTTCCCAAAAATCAGGATGTAAAAAATTTTGGTTTCCTGGTTCACCAGAATGAACTTTTATTGCAACATTACCTTTTAATTTAAAGTTTAAGATTTTGTATAAATTTAAGACGGATTCTTTTGTTATTTTTGAAGAAAAATACACTTTGCTTTTCATTTTTTTCACCATTCCTTACTAATCATTATACAAACTATTCATATGTTTTTCAAGTTCATCTAAAGAAGTAAAAATTATTCCGTTTTTTTCTTTTATTTTACGCATTAAAAATGTCCCTATTAATCCTATAGAGTTTTTATTAAGTGCCCATAAAGAATAATGTTTATCGCTAGTAAATAAAGAAGGATAAAGTATTTTTATATTATATTTTATGCATATTTCATATAATCTTTTCTTTTCATTTTCCTTTAAAACTAATCCAAATAATTCTTCTTTTTCATTTTTTTTAATTGTCATTTTTGTTCTCCTTTATCTTATATCCATAAAGAAAAACTCCCATCGGTATGATAGGAGTTATTATTATCTTAAATATTATCCCATCATCCAAGCTTTAGCACCTTGCTTAAAGTAGGTTGCTGACAGGTCATCGGGCTTGTCCCTAACTGTTCTCTTTATGGTAAATATATTGTAACAATCATAACAATAAAAATCAATATTATTTTTCTTCATTACGAATAAGTAAAGTCACCATTTTTAGTGACTTATATTTCATATCCTGGATCTATTATTTCTCCAATTACCATTGGTAAATAAGCGATTTCTCTATTATTTTTCAAACATCTTTTGCTTACTTCAAACAAGTAAGGTCTATTTAAATTCATTGTGAAATATTTGCCCATTTCACAAGATTCTGGATAACTTCCCGCTATTGTTACAGAACATGAATAAAAACCATTATAGTCGAAAGTCATTATTGATTGTTGAATGATTTCATCTAAGCATAAAGTTCCATCATTTCCACTTGCAAGTCTTTCATTTACTCCACCGTTACATGATATAGGTAAAATACTTTCTAGTAAATCTTTCTTTAAAGAAATCTTGTTATCAAGTTTAAAATATGGTTGTTTAAAATTAACGATAAAATGCGAACTTTCCTCACCAAACTCATTAAGGTATTTTTTTAAAGTATATTTATTTTCTAAGACATCATCTATAATAGTTGATGGCATCACACCTTCATCTGGCAAAGCATAAGAGATAGTAAGTCTATTTATATGTGCTGATGAATAGACAAAGTTATCTCCTTCATACACATTTGCCAATTCTTCTACTTCGATATAATCAACATCCTTGCTTATTCCATTATATGTGTAACTCATCTTATGGTTTTTTGATTCATATTCTTTTAAATATCTATCTTTTTCTGTGTCATAGCTATCAATACAATAAAAAACAGACATATTGGCAGTTGCAAAAGGATCTTCATCATTTAAATTGATATCAGGAACAGGAAAGTTTTCTAAACCATTTTCTTTTAGATATTTATTAGCATTATCACTTGTTAATGCCTTGTGATAGATAGATGCATCAAATATTTCTTCTAAATCTTTATATAATTGTTCATCTTTTTCTTTTAAAGTAACTTTATTAGGATTTAACCAAATGGAATTTAAGTTATATCCACCAGATAAATTATTTGATGAATCAATATATAACGTGCAAAGAGAAGATACAATTTCTTTTGTTGCCACCTTTAATTTATCAATAGAATTAAGTCCCATAAAAGCAAGCAATTCTTTTTGTACATTATCATCGGATACAATAGTGGTGATAGCAAAACATAGATAAGCATCAGGTATAGATACTCCTAAACTTTGCTCACCTTTTTCTAAAATTGAAGTGTTAAAACATAATGGAACAAAATTGTTAGTAAATGTTTTATATGAATCATATGTTTCATTAGAAATAAATGCTTCATAAACATTTGTTGTACTATTTCTTTTTGGAGTTGTAAGACGAGTATTATTTTCGCTATTTATAAAAGAAGAAGGAAGAATTATAGATAGTGATATGCATATTACTAATAAAAAAGAAAAACTTACAAGCAAACTTATTTTTTTAAATCTATAATTATCTTTTTTTTCATATTTTTCATAGTTGATTAATGAAGAAATATCCTTAAAATTCAAATCGACAGTTGAAGCTTTTTCAAACTTTTTTTCTATTTCATTTTTTTTCATATTTTTTTCCTTTCTAAATATCTTGGCATTTTTTAAGTGCTCTAAAATAAATAACATTAGCATTTGAAGAACTAATATTTAATATTTTGCCAATTTCTTTAAAGGAATAACCATATACAATATGATATTCAATAATTGCAATTTCCTCTTTTGATAATATTCTTTTCAAATCTTCAAAAAGATTATAATAAAAACTAGCGCTATTAATAGATAATGTATTTATACTATCAATGTCGATGTAATCTTTTTTACTTTTTAAATAGTCAATCGCCTTATTTTTTGCACTTTTACAAAGATATGATTTGATACTTCCTTTAACATTATTAGCATTTTGAAAAAAAGATAGAAAAACATCATTGGTTAAATCTTTAATTGTTTCATTATTATCGATAAATTTACCAATGCAAAAAGATACAAGTTTACTATACTGATTATAGATAGTTTCAAACTCTTTTGCTATTTTGTCGTGATTTTTACTTATAAGTGCTAGCTTTAAACATGTTTCATCACTTAAAGGCATAATGTTTACCTCACTTCTATCTTTTTATCTAATAAGACGATTTATTTTTAAAAATCTTACATTTTTAAATTTTTCTATTGGCTTATTAAAATCTTTTGTTTTTTTATTTTTACTAGTGTTAGTATTTTTTTAATCGCCTTTATGAATATTACAATTTAATCAAATCTTATCTTTAAAAATTTATAGTAATAAAATCTTTAAAGTCATGACAAAAAGAAGGAAAAGAATTTCTTTTTTAAATCGATACATATTTTTTCTGTCATAATATCATCTTCTATAAATTTAGTCATTTTTTTCATTTAAATGTTATTAATAATGAGTTTATTTATTGATGATTATCATAAAAATCTTTTACTTAATTTTTTCAGAGGTTGATATTTGATTTCTGCCAT
>JALEMY010000033.1 GCA_022767485.1 Erysipelotrichaceae bacterium | reverse complement strand
TAAACTTAAAAACAACTCCCGCAAAAAAACAATCTGTTGCAAAAGAATTGAATAAACTTTACACTTATCCCGCCACCCGTCACATTGATTTTTTTGAAACATATATACAACGGCTCAAACTCGAAGGGATTTTGCGACTTTGGCGATTAGGCGTGTGCTTGTTGTTACACATTTTTATGGACACTTTTTTCATCAATAATACCACCCCCGATTTATCGCCTTTCGTCTGTGTTTGTAGCACAGTGAAAAGCACAAGTCAACGGCAAAAATAATTGCTGAAAACATCTATAACAAATAAAAAGCCAAGGAAGATTATCTCAACCTTGGTTTTATTTTTTGTTTTTCAAAAAGGTATTTACAATTAACAACAACGCAATAATTTTTGCGTTTTCGTTGACTTCCGTAATGCTAACGTCAAAGCAAAAAGCATCTATCTTTTCCCGGTGCTACTTCCGTTCTTGCCGAAAGGCGAAATAAATCGGAGGTAAACAAAAATGGAAAAAGAAAAGAATGCTTTTAGCATTTTCAAAGAAGAAATCTCTCAAAACAACGTACTTGCTATGGCGGAACTAATAGCGATGGCTGAAACACGCTTTCTCATTGGATATATGGGAAGCCCTATGCAGAAAATGCACGCGGATTTATACGTGGATATACTACACAAAAATGAATTTGGCTATGTATTCAGTGATAGTTACGATTTAGTCCAAGAAGGTGCATTATACCTATGCGAACATTACGGCAAACACTTGAATGACATAATAGGCAATTCAAAGAAAGGCAAGCCTATTACTATAGAGATTGCTTGTTGCAAGAAAATGATGAAGCTGATGAATCGAAAAACACGCGACAACTACCGAAACGTATGTTACGATGCTTTAACGCCCCTATACGACGAATTACAAGAAGAAACGACACAAGACTATACCAACTACGATAAAATCGTAGAAAGCCTAAATTTGACTGAAAATATGCGTATTGCTTTGGAGTGCCGTATAAAAGGCTTGAGTTTCCCCGAAATAGGCAGAGTGCTTAATAGAGCACAATCCACCGTGTTCGAATACTTCATAAAAATGCGCCAGAGATATATTGCAATTTACGGTTGAACAAAGTTTGTATCCCCAACGCTAGTTCAAAAGGGATACTAATTTTTTAATCCCTGTTTTTGCGCGGCTTAAGTGTGAAAATTGCCGCAAAACCGACAATATATTGCACTTTTGCAAACAAAAAACCTAAACCAAACTTTTTGGGCTCGATTTAGGTTTAGCTTGGCGGAACAAGGCGGATCTATTCCAAATCAAAAAATAGATACTTCATAAACTAAATGTAACGCCCTCCACTTGGAGTAACAACCCAACGTTTTCTTCCTGCAGGTTCATTTAGATCTGCACGAATATAGTCACTCTTATAAATTTCTTTATTTGAATTATCGTATTGAACTAATATAATCGCATATCTTCCATAAGCAAGACCAGTAATTGAATGGAAATATACATCTTCTGGAGTTTTATATTTTGCCATTAATTGATATTCGTATTCAGTTTTGTTATTAACAACTTTTGTACCAGTTATAATGTATAATTCAACTTTACTATAAGAAAAATCACCATTTACAGGTTGGAAAGCAACATTAATAATACTATCACCTGTAGTTACTTTAACATTTGCTTTTTCTTCTAATGCTTTTTTATGTTCAGCCATAACTTTTTCATTGTATTTTTTCACATCAGCTTCTACATAAACGATTGAAATTTCAACAGGATCAACAACACCATTACTGAAATGAATATTAATTTTTTCAATTCTATTATCATAATCCAATTCAATTTGATATTTGTTTTTTTCAATTTCTTTGACAATATGTGTTTGTCCATTTAAAACATATTCAACTTTTTCAGCTACTGCTGTTAATAAGTAAATATTATATTTTTTAATATTGTAATTTTCATTTTGTACTATAGTAACTGTTTTGTAATCCCACTCGAAGGATGCTAATGATACATTTTTATCTGTTCTATCATAATCAAATCTTACTGCAGATTTAATAGCAAATTCTTGATACTTATTCATTGTCATTCCTCCTATCATAATTCACAAACATATTTAATTAATGATTTTAACTCATCAACTGTAAGAACTTCTTTTGATTGTTCTGGATGTACAATTCCATTTCTATATTTTCTTAGTTTATGGAATAATTTAGATCTGTCAGACTCAACATTATATCCCCAGCCATCATCTTCATATCCATATTTTTCAGTAAATTTACTTAACATTTCTTCAAATGTTCCTTCATACTTATAATCACATTTTAAAATAGCTTCTAATTTTACACAAAGTTTTATAACAAGCAATTCTATATTATTAGATTGAAGTAATGATTCAAAATATTCTTTTGTTAATCCATTTGTTAAAGTCTCTTTATCTATTTTTAATTGTAAATCTTTTAATATTTTATCTTTTAATTCTTCTGACGTAATTCTTGGTAATGGTTTTCTATTATCCCAATAGCTATAAGGTTTTTGAACAACAAAGTGTTTTCTGTTAACGTCAAATGCATTACCATTTAAATAAACATTTTCAGATACTGATTTGATTGCTGATTTAATACCTTCAATTCCTCTTCCTTCAATAGATAAACATAATACAGCATTAGCTATTGAAGAGAACTCATTATCGACAGCAAATTCATATAATTCTCTATATTGCTTTTTAGTTAAATAAACTTCTAACATTTCTTGGAAACAAATAGGATAGTTTTCAAATGCATACTTAATTAATTTAAAGTCATTACATTTTAAGAGTTTATCAATGTTGACAGTTCCAAATTCCATACAAGATGTAATAAAAATATCATCTTTTGATGCTTTACCATCCTTCTTCATGCTTTCAGCATTAATTGTTCCATCAGCTACAAATTCTGCTTTAAATAATTTATTGAAGTTGTTTAATTTTTTAGCATTTTCAATATCTCCACTATTTAAAAGTAATTCAATAATTGTTACTGGAACTGCAATAACGGAATAATTACAATATCTTACGTTATCATAAACTTGACCATTATCAATCATTCTAGCTTCAGCTGTTACAAAGCGATGACGACTCTTTTTTCTTTCGTCTTCATTTTTTCTAGCTTCTTCATAGTCACTTACTGATTTATTATTTAGCTCAATAATGATTTTAATAATTTTATCACTAATTGATTTTCTTTCTTCTTTTAATGCATATTCTAAAATGTTTGTATAAACGACTTGCCAATTCACAATACTGTTAAGCATATTCTTTTCATGAATTGAAAGAATTCTTGTTAATATTGAACTATCGTCAGACATTAAAGGTAGTAATGATTCAACAAGTTTATTATTGTACACATTATAGTTACCATCACCTGGATATCTCGCACTATTATGAATGCCACCCCATTGATCTCTATACATAGTGTGTTCAAAGAAGTTAATTTCTTCTAATGATTCAACATCACTATATTTAAATATTAATTTCATTATTGTTTCTTTATTATATGTAGATGTTCCTCTTGAAGTTGAAGACAATATATTTTTAACTCCAACTTTTTTTATGAATGCCTTGTATACTTTAGGACAATTATATTTTTCTAAATAATATGTTATAAGATTACCAGATTCATCTTTACCTTGTATATCAATAGTATTAAATAATTCAACATCATTATTTTTACATGATAATTCCATTTTACTAATGACAATAATTTCAGGTTCTTTTTCTTTGCCTGTCAATAAATAATCCAATGAAACTTCAAATAGTTTAGCTAATTCAATTAATATAGTAATTTCTGGATTACCTTCGCCTGTTTCCCATTTACTTACTGCTTTATCAGTAACATGCACTTTTTCTGCTAACTCTAATTGAGTCATTCCTTTTTTCTTTCTTAGATTTTTAATTCTTTCATTTAATGTTTCGGCTTTTCTAGTAAATAGTCCCATTTTGTCGTCCTCCTTTTGACACTTATAGTATAACATGCAAGTTAAAAATAACCTACCTACTCTTCTTCTAGTTAAGTTTTTCTCTACTATGAGTTTACAAATTAACCTCTACTGTTAGTTGAATTATACCATTTTTTCGTCATTTTAATTATTATAGCACAAATTTCTAAATTTTTCAACCGCTAGTGAGTTTGCGAGCGTAGAGTTCTTGAAAAACTTCAAATGGCACTTTCACGGGTGCTTGACATATACAAGCGCGTCGCTTCGCTCCGCGGTCAAGCACCCGTGAAACAACTAAATAATACTTTGGGAAAGGACAACTCAAAGCCGAACGGAACGGGGCGTTCTCGCTAAACCGCTGCGAATCGCGCCCGTTTTTCCGTTGTCGGCATTTTTGAGTTGTTTT
>JALEMY010000142.1 GCA_022767485.1 Erysipelotrichaceae bacterium | reverse complement strand
AATTAAATAGGTGCGAGTTGAAATCTCCCTGGCGGAAAATGGCGGAATTATAAAAAAGATAATTAGAATAATTACAGTTTTTAACTATAATTTCTGATTATCTTTTTCTTTTTATCATACGTGTTAAATTTTGACGTATACTTTTTTAATTAACAAGTCAGAAAAAATTACTCTTACAAGTGTATTTTGAAATTATTGTGAGTGGAATTATGTTTTTTGTTTTACTTTAAATTAAAATTTTTAAATAAAAAAATAATAATTATTGACATCTTTTTATTGTTATTATATAATAATAAAGCATATGTAGGCCTAAATAGGTCTAGTTTTATGATGTCAGGCCGGTACGCCTGGTATTGTGTGAAAGGAGAAATTAATTATGCCAACAATTAATCAACTTGTTAGACAAGGAAGAGAAAAGGGCGTTGTTAAATCAAAAGCCCCTGCATTAGGTAAAGGAAGAAATCTTTTATTAAAGAAAGAAATTAAAGTAAATTCACCTCAAAAGAAAGGTGTTTGTACACGTGTTAGTATCATGAACCCTAAGAAACCTAACTCAGCTAATAGAAAATATGCCCGTGTTAGATTGTCAAATGGATTTGAAGTTACAGCATACATCGGTGGCGAAGGACACAACTTACAAGAACACTCAGTTGTTATGATTCGTGGTGGCCGTGTAAAAGACTTACCAGGTGTACGTTATCACATTATTCGTGGTACTAGAGACTGTGCTGGTGTTAAAGATAGAAAGCAAGGTCGTTCTTTATATGGAACAAAAAGACCTAAGGCTAAGTAATTAGGAAAGGGAGGAAATCAAAATGTCACGTAGAGGAAATATTGCAAAAAGAGATGTACTACCTGATCCAGTGTACAATTCAAAATTAGTTACAAAACTAGTTAACAAAATTATGCTTGATGGTAAAAAGAGCACTGCACAAACTATTTTATATGGTGCATTCGCAATCGTAGAAAAGAAAACTGGTGAAGCAGCTTTAGATGTATTTGGAAAAGCTTTGTCAAATATCACTCCAGTTGTTGAATTAAAAGTTCGTCGTATCGGTGGACAAAACTATCAAGTTCCAGTAGAAGTATCTAAAGAAAGAAAAATCACTTTAGGTTTAAGATGGTTAGTAAACTATTCTAGAAACCGTGGTGAAAAAACAATGGAAGAACGTTTAGCTGCTGAAATTATTGATGCTGCAAATGGTGTAGGTGCATCTGTTAAGAAAAGAGACGATACTCACAAGATGGCAGAAGCAAACAAAGCATTTGCTCACTTCCGTTGGTAATTTTATAAATAAATGGAAAATAAAAAATAATTATGGGACGCGAATATAATTTAGAAAAAGTTAGAAACATCGGTATTATGGCACATATTGATGCTGGAAAAACTACAACTACAGAAAGAATATTGTTCTATACAGGTGTAAGTCATAAAATTGGTGAAACTCATGATGGAACATCAGTTATGGACTGGATGGAACAAGAACGTGAAAGAGGTATTACTATCACATCTGCAGCTACAACTGCTCATTGGAAAGGATACCGATTAAATATTATCGATACTCCAGGACACGTAGACTTTACAGTAGAAGTAGAAAGATCATTAAGAGTTCTAGATGGAGCTGTAACAGTTCTAGATGGAAAAAATGGTGTTGAAGCACAAACAGAAACAGTTTGGAGACAAGGCTCAAAATACAATGTACCTAGAATCGTCTTTGTTAACAAACTTGATGCCATCGGAGCAGACTTTGAAATGTGTATTGAAACATTACATAGTAGACTTGCTGCAAACGGATATGCTGTTCAATATCCTGTTGGACAAGAAAGTTCTTTTAAAGGAATTATCGATATCATTGAAAAGAAAACATATATTTACAATGATGATAAAGGCTTAGATATTAGTGTTATCGACCATGTTTTAGACGGATATGAAGAAAAAATTGAAGAATTAAGAGGGAAATTATTCGAAGCTATTTCTCAATATGATGATGAATTCTTTGAAAAATATATGGAAGATCCAACTGGCGAAAGCATCAGTGTTGATGAAATTAAAAAAGCAATTCGTAAAGGTGTTTTAACTGGTGAATTTTTCCCAGTATTTGCTGGTGCATCATATAAGAATAAGGGAATTCAATTATTGCTAGATGGAGTAATTGACTATTTACCAAGCCCTATTGATACAATTCAAGCAAAAGGAACATTAAATGGTGTAGAATGTGAAGTAGAGTCTTCAGATGATGCTCCATTTACTGCCTTAGCCTTTAAAGTTATGACAGATCCATATGTTGGAAAGTTGACTTTTATTCGTGTATATTCTGGTAGATTAACTTCAGGATCATATGTTTATAATTCTACTAAAGAAAAGAAAGAAAGAATTTCTAGAATCTTATTAATGCATGCTAATTCAAGACGTGAAATTAATGAAGTTTATGCAGGTGATATTGCTGCAATAATTGGTTTAAAAGATACAGGAACAGGAGATACATTAACAACAGAAGATCATCCTGTAATTCTTGAATCATTAGTTTTCCCAGAACCAGTTGTTTCTCAAGCTATTGAACCAGCTTCTAAAAACGATCAAGAAAAACTTCAAACTGCTTTAGGAAAACTTGCAGAAGAAGATCCTACATTTAAAGCTTATACAAACGTTGAAACAGGTCAAACAATTATTTCAGGTATGGGAGAATTACATCTTGATATTATTGTAGATAGACTTCGTAGAGAATTTAAAGTAGTTGCAAACGTTGGTGAACCACAAGTATCATATCGTGAAACAATCACACAAGAAGCAGAATGTGAAGGAAAATTCGTTAGACAAAGCGGTGGTAAAGGTCAATATGGTCATGTATGGATTAGATTTGAGCCAAACCCTGATAAAGGATTTGAATTCGTAGATGGCACAGTTGGTGGAAGTGTTCCAAGCGAATATATTAAACCTGTAAGAGATGGATTGATTGATGCTTTGCAAGGTGGATTAAGATTTGGATATCAAGTAATCGATATTAAAGCCACATTATTTGATGGCTCTTATCATGAAGTCGATTCATCAGAGACTGCATTTAAAATTGCAGCATCAATGTCACTACGTCAAGCTGCAGTAAAATGTAAGCCAGTATTACTAGAACCTATTATGAGTCTTGAAGTAACAGTTCCAATGGAATATATGGGTGATGTAATGGGTAACATTTCTGCAAAAAGAGGAAAGATTGATGGAATGGAAACAAAAGGTAATGCACATATAATCAAAGCCTTCGTTCCATTATCTGGTATGTTTGGATATGCTAACAATCTTCGTTCTATCACTGCTGGTAGAGGAACATTTACTATGCAATTTTCACACTATGAGGTAGTGCCAGAATCAATTACGAAGAAAATGGAAGCAAAGAATTAAAAAAAATGGTTTTTGAATCAATTATTATTGATTTAAAATATAAAACATAATAAAATAATACTATAGTAAAAAATTGGAGGAAAAAAAATGGCAAAAGCAAAATTTGATAGAAGTAAGCCACACGTTAATATTGGTACTATTGGCCACGTTGACCATGGTAAAACTACACTTACTGCAGCTATCACTAAAGTATTAGCAGAAAAAGGTGGTGCAACTTTCACTAAGTATGATGAAATTGATAAGGCACCAGAAGAAAAAGCAAGAGGTATTACTATTAACACTGCACACGTTGAATACCAAACTGAAGCAAGACACTATGCACACGTTGACTGTCCAGGACACGCTGACTATGTAAAGAACATGATTACTGGTGCAGCTCAAATGGATGGTGCTATCCTTGTTGTTGCAGCTACTGATGGACCAATGCCACAAACTCGTGAACATATCTTACTTGCACGTCAAGTTGGTGTTCCACATATCGTTGTTTTCTTAAACAAATGTGATATGGTTGATGATCCAGAATTACTTGATTTAGTAGAAATGGAAGTTCGTGATTTATTAAATGAATATGGATTCCCAGGCGATGACGCTCCAGTTATTCGTGGTTCAGCATTAAAAGCTCTTGAAGGAGATCCAAAATACGAAGCAGCAATTAATGAATTAATGGATGCTGTTGATTCATACATTCCAACTCCAGTTCATGATACAGAAAAACCATTCTTAATGCCTGTTGAAGACGTTATGACAATTTCTGGCCGTGGTACTGTTGTTACTGGTCGTGTTGAACGTGGAAGAATCGCATTAAACGAAGCAGTTGAAATCGTTGGTATTAGAGAAACTCAAAAATCTGTTGTTACAGGTCTTGAAATGTTCCGTAAACTTCTAGACTTCGCTGAAGCTGGAGATAACGTTGGTGCATTACTTCGTGGTATTAACAGAGATCAAGTTATCCGTGGACAAGTTCTTGCAAAACCAGGATCAGTTCACCCTCACTTCAAATTCACTGCTACAAGTTATATCTTAACTAAAGAAGAAGGCGGACGTCACAAACCATTCGTTAAGAATTATCGTCCTCAATTCTACTTCAGAACTACTGACGTAACTGGTGTTATCGAATTACCTGATGATGTAGCTATGGTTATGCCAGGTGATAACGTTACATTTACAGTTGAATTAATCCACCCAGTTGCAATTGAAAAGGGAACTAAATTCTCAATTCGTGAAGGTGGCCATACAATCGGTGCTGGTAACGTTGTAGATATCATTGAATAATAACAAATAAATGAGAGAAAACTTACTATAGAAATATGGTAAGTTTTTTTTAATTTTGTTATAATAACATAGGCAAAAAAAGGATGTGGATAAAATGAACGATAAAATTGTTATTAGAGGAGCAAGAGAAAATAACTTAAAGAACATTAACTTAGAATTACCAAGAAATTCTTTAATAGTAATGACAGGCTTATCAGGAAGTGGAAAAACATCATTAGCATTTGATACTATTTTTGCTGAAGGACAAAGACGTTACGTCGAATCATTATCCCCATATGCAAGACAGTTTTTAGGTGGAGTAAAAAAACCAGATGTTGATTCAATTGAAGGTTTATCTCCATCTATTTCAATAGATCAAAAAACTACTAGTCATAATCCTAGATCAACTGTTGGAACTGTGACAGAAATATATGATTACCTTCGTTTATTATATGCAAGAATAGGAATACCATATTGCCCTACACACAATATTCCAATTGTTGGCTTAACGATAAGCGAAATTAAGAATAAATTATATGAGTATGAAGATAAAAGTAAAATGGTCATTATGAGTCCAATAGTTTATGAAAAGAAAGGATCACATAAGGACTTATTATCTAAAATGCTTAAAAATGGATTTATTAGAGCTGAAATAGATGGGCAAATGTCATTGATTGAAGATTACGTTGAAGAAGGTTTAGATAAGAATAAAAAACATACTATTTTTCTTGTAATCGATAGATTAGTATTAAATAGTGAAAATAACGATAGAATTGTTGAGGCTTTAGAACTTGCTTGTAAGTATTCAAATGGAATAATTGAAGTATTAATTAATGATAACAGGGTATCTTTTTCCACAAATTATGCTTGTAAAGAATGTGGCTTTAGCATTGAAAAAATAGATACGAGATTATTTTCTTTTAATGCACCTCAAGGTGCATGTAATGATTGTAAAGGTCTTGGAATAAAGATGGAAGTTGATCCAAATGTCTTAGTAGAAAATGACGAACTTTCAATTAACCAAGGTGCTATTAGTTACTTTAAACATATCGTTGGTAGTGAAAATTTAGAATGGCAAGAATTTGAATATTTATGCAAATATTATAACATAGATATGAATAAGCCTTTTAAGGATTTAAGCGATTATGAAAAACAAATTGCTTTATATGGTTCAGATATTCCACTAAAATATACACTAACATCAAGAAGTGGAAATATGAATAATAAAAATGGCTATATTGAAGGGCCAAAAAGAAGAATTGAAAGACTTTTTATTGAAACGCAATCTTCAATGCTTAGAGACTGGTATTTTTCTTTTATGATGGAAACAACATGTACAACATGTAATGGAAATAGGCTAAACGAAAAAGCATTGTCTGTAAAAATTAATAATTTGAATATAGCACAATTAACAAATATGCAAATAGTTAAAATCTATGATTTTATTAATAATATGGTTTTAACTAGTCAACAAAAAGAAATAGCGAAATTACTTGTTGAGGAAATAAAAAATAGATTGCAATTTTTAATTAATGTTGGGTTAGATTATTTAACTCTTTCAAGAATGGCATCAACTTTATCTGGTGGGGAAGCACAAAGAATTCGTCTTGCGACACAAATTGGAAGTAAATTAACAGGAGTGTTGTACGTTCTTGATGAACCATCTATTGGTTTGCATCAAAAAGATAATGATCGACTAATAGAAACAATGAAAAAAATGAGAGATTTAGGAAATACATTAATAGTTGTAGAACACGATGAAGATACAATGAGAAATGCCGATTATCTTGTTGATATTGGACCTGGAGCAGGAATTCATGGTGGTAATGTTGTTGCTTGTGGTACACCAAGTGAAGTTATGAAATGTGAGAATTCCATTACAGCTGCGTATTTGTCAAAAAGAAAGAAAATAGCAATACCTAATAAGCGAAGAAAAGGAAATGGCAAATTTATTGAAGTGATCAATGCAAGTGAAAACAATTTAAAAAATATCGATGTCAAGATTCCTTTAAATACATTTACAATAATAAGTGGGGTTTCAGGTAGTGGTAAATCAACATTGATTAATGAGACACTATATAAAGGTATTTATAAAGTGATATATAAGAAAAGCAAAATGAAATATGGAAAATGTCAAGAGATTAAAGGCATTGAAAATATCGATAAAATAATTAATGTTACTCAAGAGCCAATCGGTAGATCTCCAAGAAGCAACCCGGCAACATATACGGGAGTTTTTGATTTTATTCGTGATGTTTTTGCTCAAACTATCGAGGCCAAAGAGCGCGGTTATGATAAAGGAAGATTTTCGTTTAATGTTAAAGGAGGCAGATGTGAAAAGTGTGAAGGGGATGGAGTTATCCGTGTTCCAATGCATTTTTTACCAGATGTTTATGTTCCATGTGAATTATGTAATGGCAAAAGATATAACGAAGATACATTAAAAGTAAAATATAAAGGAAAAAGCATTTATGATGTCCTTGAAATGACAATTGAAGAGGCTTACGCTTTCTTTAATAATCACTATAAAATAGCTAATAGATTAAAAACTTTAATTGATGTGGGACTTGGATATGTTAAAGTAGGTCAAAACGCTTTAACTTTATCAGGAGGGGAGGCACAAAGAGTAAAATTAGCTTACGAACTTCAAAAGAAAGCAACGGGGAAAACACTTTTTATTTTGGATGAACCAACAACGGGATTACATACCGATGATGTTAGAAAACTAATAGATGTTATAAACCGTATCGTTGACAATGGCGATAGTGTTATTATGATTGAACATAATCTTGATATGATTAAAGTTTCCGATTATATCATTGATTTAGGACCAAATGGTGGCGATGCTGGAGGATGTATAGTAGGGGTTGGAACGCCAGAAGAGTTAAGTCAAATTAAACAAAGTTACACAGGACAATACTTAAAGAAAGTATTGGATAATTAAACACTTTAGATTTGTTAACTAAAGTGTTTTTTTATATTTCGTTTTTTAATGTTTTAAAAAACATTAATTTGTGCTAAAATATTTAAAAGAATGGAAGTGATTTAAATGCTATTTTTAAATATGATAATGCTTTCGAGTAAAAATGGATTTTGGCCTTGGTTAAATACTAGGGAAAGTTCTGATTTTAATATCTTTTTTAGATTAGGGAAAATTGAAATCGCTTGGTATGCGGTTTTCATATTAACTGGAATGGTTTTATGTTTAGTTCGTTGTAGACATGAACTTAAAAGAAAAGGATTGCCAGCTGATTATTATGACAATTTCTTCTTTTCAGTTATTCCTATTGCTTTAGTTGGAACAAGATTATGGTATGTAGTTAGCAATATTGATGAATTTCCAGATTTTTTATCTGTTTTAGGTTATAATTCTGCGACAGGTACATTTAGTTTATCAGGCCTTGCTGTTCAAGGAGGAGTACTATTTGGTGTTATTTGGGGCTTTATTTATTTCATTTTTATCAAAAGGAGATATCCTTTAGGCCTTCATTTTGACTTGATTATTCCTTCAGTTTTAATTGGACAAATTTTAGGAAGATGGGGTAATTTTTTTAATGGAGAAGTATATGGTATTGTAGTTGATCGTAGTAGTATTAGTTGGTGGATTCCAAAATTTATTATCGATTATTGTACAGGTACTGGAAGTGCTTCACAAGTTGGCGCACAAAATGTTCATTTACCTTTATTTTATATCGAATCGATAATCAATGTTGTAGGATATGTCTTAATTGGCTATGTATTATGGAGATTTTGGAAGAAATTTAGAAAACCTTTTCAAGTAGGGGCATTGTATTTTATTTGGTATGGTACGGTCCGTTTGTTATTAGAGCCATTAAGAGAATCACAATTTATTATGCAACAAGGTAATGTAAGAACTTCAATTTTAATGTCTATCATTTATATTATTATCGGTGTTGCAGTATTTGTTTTTGCAGCTATTTATTTTAGAAAAGTTCCATATGAAAAAATTTATATAAATGAAAAAGAGGAAGAAAAAGAAAGAAAAGAAAAAGAAGAACATGATAGAATTCTTCAAGAAAAAATAGCAGCTAAAAAAGCACAAATTAGAGAAAGAAAGGCAAAGGAAAATAATAATGCAAGCAAGTGAAATTTATGATGTAATCATAATTGGCGCAGGACCTGCAGGATTAAGTGCTGCTCTTTATGCTAAAAGAGCTAATTTAAACACATTAGTCATTGAAAAAAATACACCTGGTGGGCAATTGTTAAATATTGCCCATTTACATAATTATCCAGGGTTCAATGGTGAAGATGGGGCAAAACTTGCATACATAATGTATGAACAAGTAAGCAATTTAAATGTGATGATGGATTTTTCTGAAGTGGAAGAAATTCAACAAATTACTAATGCTTTTGTTGTGAAAACAACTACTAATCAATTCATTGGTAAAAATGTTATTGTTGCCACAGGCACAACATATGCCTCATTAAAAGTGGCTTATGAAAAAAAATATATCGGCAAAGGTGTCTCATATTGTGCTGTATGTGATGGTAAGTTATATTCAAATAAAAAAATAGCTATTGTTATCAATCAAGAAAAATCATTGCATGAATGCAATTATTTAGCATCTTTTGCTTCACACGTTTATTTGCTTTCATCTATTAAAATTGAAGATGAAAATATAGTTAATAATCCAAATATTACAATTTATTACGATTATAAAGTGACAAAATTAATAGGTGATGAATATTTATCAGAAATTGAAATAAGCAATGGAGTAAATAAAGAAGTGCTATCTATTTCTGGATTATTTCCTTTAATTGGCTCTCTTCCTTCAAATAGTTTTTTAAAGGAGTTTGATATATTTTCAAGCAATGGATATATGAAAGTGGACCAAAATTATCAAAGCAAAATAAAAGGTATTTATGGCATAGGAGATGTCATTGATAAACAATTAAGACAAGTAGTAACTGCGTGTTCAGACGGGGCTATTGCTTCTCAAAACATAGCAAATGAAAAAAAAGGAGGCTAATAATTATGTCTTTTGCATCGTTAGTTAAAGATGAAATTGCTTTAACTGTATGTGAATATGAAAAAGATCAATTATCAGCTATTTTAAAAACTTCTGGTAACATTTTTATATCAAATGGCAAAAAATCGGTCAGTTTTAAAACAGAAAATGCAAAGATTGCCCAAATGGTTTATAAAAACATTTATACATTGTATAATATAAAGCCAACTACTTCCATTTATAGAAGTATGAAATTAAAAAAAAATAATGTTTATTGTATATTAATTAATAAAAAAGTTAATGAAATATTGGATGATTTAGATATCTTGCAACTAAATATTCTTAAAAATATCGTTCGAAGTGAAAAAAGAATGAAAGCTTTTTTATCGGGATGTTTTTTAGCGGGCGGATCTGTAAATACACCTAAGAAAACTAATTATCATCTAGAATTTACTTCATGGGATGAATCTTTTGCAAAAGAAATTCTTAGAATTTTAGAGAAAATGAATTACTCAGCAAAGATGATAAAAAGAAGAAATCAATATGTTGTTTATGTCAAAAAAGCCCAAGAAATTGCAGATTTATTAGTAGCGATGGGAGCTGCTAAGAGTTATCTTGATTTTGAAGATTATCGTATTTCAAGAGATTTCTATAATAGTGATAATAGAATAGCTAATTGCGATATTGCTAATGCAATACGTACAAATATGGCAGCAAATCAACAAATTAACGATATAAAGTTATTACAAAAATATGTTGACTTAAGAACTCTTGATGATGACTTGCGTATATTAGCAAATTTAAGATTGAGTAATCCTGAAGATTCATTAAGAGAACTTGCAGAAAAATATAATGAAATTACAAAAAAAAGTATTACTAAAAGCGGGATAAACCATTTATTCATTAAGTTAAAAAATATTTCATCGCAGTATCAGCAAAAGGATGTGAAGTAAAATGCAACAAGAACAAATTATTAAAAATAACCGCTATAAAAGAATTATAGTTGCTTCTATATTGTCTTTAATTTCTTTGATTTTAGGATTGGTTCTTGGAATTAAAATAATGAGTAACAAGACACTACCCTCTACATTAAGTGAAACAGATCAATTTGTTGAATTGTTGAAAAATCGTTGGTATAGCGATATTTATTATGGTCAAGATTGCAATGAAGATATATTGATAGATCAATTTGTTGGCGCATTATCAACTAGTGATAAAGTAAGATTAGATCCATATACATATATTACAAAAAACGAAAGTTCTTCTACAATTGAGTCAGGAAAACTAGGCGTAACAATAACATATTTATATAATTATCCTTTAGTGGTTAGAGTTAATGAATATGGAGCTTGTTATGGAAAATTAAAAGAAGGCGATTTGATTGTGTCATCTGGAAAAAATAATCCTAATGAGTATTCAATTGTCGATGACACGATTAATTATTCCAATATTTTATCTTTAGTTTTAGGTAAACCTAATGATATAGCATATTTGAAAGTTGCGCGCTTTGAAAATGATGTTTTACATTTCTTTGACTATGAAATAACTCTTTCAATTCCTAGTATTTTAGAATATTCATATCTTGAAGATGAAGATATCAATGATACTATTATGGTCAAATTAACAGGCTTTACTTCAAGTAAAACAGCCAATGATACATGCAACCAATTAAAGACAATATTAACGCGAAATCCTTCTAAAAATTTAATTTTAGACATTAGAGATAATGGTGGAGGAGACTTATCATCTGTTATTAATATTTGCGATTTATTTTTACCAAAAAATAAGCTAGTTACCACTCTTGTATATAAAAGTGGTGCACGCGCAGAACATTATACTACTAATGATGAGATGTTTTCATATGATAATATTATCATTCTTCAAAATTCTAATTCAGCTAGTGCTTCTGAAATATTAATATCTACACTAACTTATTATTATCCAAATAAGGTGACTTTAGTTGGGGAAAAATCATATGGTAAAGGAATTGCTCAAACGAAAATTGGCGTATTAAATAATCAATACACTTTACAATATACATGTGCGAAATGGTTAAGACCTGATGATACATGGATTGGAATGAATGGTTCATATTATCAAGAAGGATATATGTTAGGTTTTACTCCAGAAAGTGATAATATAACAACTAAAAATGATGTTTTAAAAACGATGGAAGCAAACAATCAATTTGTTGGTTATAAAACAAATTCAGTAGCATATAAAGTTGATGAAGTATCATCTATCAACAAATATTTTTTCGAAATTTATAATGCCTTATTTAATAGTTCTTGTCGAACAGATTCTTATTTTGATGTAAATTGTGCAAATGAAATATTATCCTTCCAATCAGCTAAAGGTTTAGAAACAACAGGACTTATGAATGAAGAAACATTCCTTTATTTTTCTTATATGTTTTATCAACAAAGAGTCGAATATAGTAATAGTTATTTAGCCATAGCTAAAAGAATAATTGAGGGATAAAATATGGAAAAGTTTGTTTTAGAAAGTAAATATAGTCCTACGGGAGATCAACCAGAAGCGATAAAATCTTTAGTAGATGGTTTAAAGGCTAACAAAAAGATTCAAGTGTTACTTGGAGCTACGGGAACTGGTAAGACTTTTACAATCGGTAATGTAATTGCAAGCATAAATAAGCCAACTTTAATTTTAGTTCATAATAAAACATTGGCAGGTCAACTTTATGCTGAATTTAAAGAATTATTCCCTCACAATCGAGTAGAATATTTCGTTTCAAATTTTGATTTTTACCAACCGGAAGCATATATTGCCTCAACCGATACATATATTGATAAAACTGCTCAATCTAATATGGATATAGAAATGATGAGAGTTTCAGCTGTTTCTTCGATATTATCTAGAAAAGATACGATCGTTGTAGCATCAGTTGCCGCAATTTATGCGCTTTCTAATCCTGAAGAATTTAGAAATTTAACTTATGATTTTAGGGTGAATGAATCTTATAATCGTAAAGAAGTTATCAGTGCTTTAATTGAAGCGCAATATACACGTAATGATATAGATTTAAAACCTGGATGCTTTTCTTTTAAAGGAGATGTGTTAGAAATTGCTCCTTTTTTGAAATCAGAAGAAATCGTTCGCATCGAATTTTTTGCAGATGAAATTGAAAGAATAGTAGTTGTTGATCCTTTGACAAAAAAAAGTAAAAAAGAATTATCATTATTTTCGTTATTTCCAGCATATGAACATATTTCTTCAAGAAAAAAAATTTCCAAAGCTTGTGAAACAATAAAAGAAGAATTGTTTGAAAGAGTAAGATACTTCAATGAACAAAATAAACCACTAGAAGCTGAAAGAATTACTCAAAGAACACTTCATGATATTGAAGCATTACAAGAATTTGGTATTTGTTCGGGTATTGAAAATTATTCTCGACACATAGATCAAAGAAAAGAAGGACAAACGCCATATTGTATTTTTGATTATTTTCCTGAAGATTTTCTTTTAGTTGTTGATGAATCTCATGTTTCCTTACCACAAATTAGAGGAATGTATAATGGAGATAGAAGTCGTAAGGAAACTTTGGTTGAATATGGTTTTAGACTTAAAAGTGCTTTAGATAATCGTCCATTAAGATTTGATGAATTTGAAAAGAAAATTAACCAAGCAATTTTTGTTAGCGCTACGCCTGGTGATTATGAACTTGAAAAAGTTAATTATCAAGTTGTTGAACAAGTAATACGACCAACATTTTTATTAGATCCATTAATTGAAGTTCATCCTAGTAAAAACCAAATAGATGATATATTAAATGAGATTAAAAAAAGAATAGACAAAAATGAACGCGTATTAATTACAACCCTTACAATAAGAATGGCAGAAGATTTGACTTCATATTTAAAAAATGTCGGATTGAAAGTTGTTTATATGCATAATGAAATAAAAACGTTAGAAAGAACGCAAATTTTATATGAATTAAGAAAAGGGAAATATGACGTTTTAGTTGGTATTAATTTATTAAGAGAAGGAATAGATTTACCTGAAGTTTCATTAATATGCATTTTAGATGCTGATAAAGAAGGTTTTTTACGTTCTGAAAGAAGTTTGATTCAAATCATTGGCCGTGCTGCTAGAAATGAAAATGGCAAAGTTATTATGTATGCAGATAGTATGACTGATTCTATGAAAAAGGCAATAGATGAAACTAAAAGAAGAAGAAGCATTCAACAAGAATATAATGAGAAAAATCATATTATTCCACATACTGTTATCAAAGAAATTAAAGCTCCTGAAACATTGAGTAAAAATGTTGATTTAATGAAAGATTACCTAAGTAAAGATAAGAAAGTAGCTAAAAAATCAACTGAAGAACTAATTGCTTCCTTGACAAAAGAAATGAAAGAAGCAGCGAAAAATTTAGACTTTGAACAAGCAGCTACTTTACGTGATATTATTTTAGAATTAAAGTCGGAGTTATCTTCTTGACTTAAGATTACATAAAGTGGTATTATTATCCATGAAAAAGGGAGTAGAAACCACTTTTGCGTGGAATGTATTCGTCAAGACAGTATAAAATACTCGGATTCATTTTAAAATTCAAGACTTTTTCCAAAAATATAAATGGAAAGGGTCTTTTTTTATGAAAAAAGTAGGTGAAAATGTATGGTATTAGATGTTATATGGCTAATTCTTGGTATGGTGTGTTTAATAAAAGGAGCAGATTTTTTCGTTGAAGGATCTAGCAATGTTGCAAAAGCATTAAAGATTCCCTCAATAATTATCGGCTTAACTTTAGTTTCCATTGGAACTTCTTTACCAGAACTTAGTGTTAGTGTAAATTCAGCCTTACAAGGCTTGGATGATATGAGTTTTGGAAATGTAATAGGTTCTAATATTTTTAATATTTTTATGGTAATTGGAATTAGTGCCTTATTTACACCGATGATTGTTGAAAAAAGTGTCGTTAAGTATGATATACCTATTTTAATTGCTATTGGTATTTTTGTGCTAATTTTTGGATTTGCGATAACTCCAGGAACATTTTCAAGATTTGAGTCAATAATTTTATTACTTATGTTTGTTTGCTATATGGTATTTATTGTACTTCGTAGTAAAAAATCAAAAGTAATAGATGAAAAGCAAGAGGAAACAAAAAATAAAAAATGGTATATTAATTTGCTTTTTATTGTCGTAGGACTTGCAGGTATTATTGGTGGCGGAGAATTAGTTGTAAATTCAGCTAAAAAGATTGCTATTAATCTTGGAATGAGTGAATTGTTAGTAGGTCTTACAATCGTTTCCATTGGAACTTCTTTACCTGAACTTGTAACGAGTGTAGTTGCTGCAAGAAAAAAGGAAAACGATATCGCTGTTGGCAATGCAATAGGATCTTCAATATTCAATTGTCTATTAATTATTGGCGTTTCATCAACAATTACGCCATTAAATGTTGATGTTTCATCATTACTAGATACTATAGTTATGATTATAAGTGTCTTATTGATTTTTATTTTTACTTATAAGAATTATAAGATTAATAAAATACAAGGAGGAGTATTTGTAGCAATTTATTTACTATATTTTGTCTACATTGTTTTAAGAAATATTTACCCTAATATTTTTGCATTTTAATGAAAGTAGCATTATTGCTACTTTTTTTGTTTTTTTAATCATCACTTTAAAATATATGTGCTATAATCATAATGGTTTTATAAAAGGGGGAGAAAAATGAAAGCTCACAAAAATTACGTAAAGGCTTTATTGACTGTATTTTTATCTGTTTCTTTGTTTTCATGTAAGGATGTAAACCCATCTAAAGAAGAAAACTTTTCAAGTGAAGAAAGTAGTGAAGTAAGTAGTGAAGTAAGTAGTGAAGTAAGTAGTGAAGTAAGTAGTGAAGAGTCTTCAATTATTATTGATTCATCATCTTCAGAAACTAATGCTAATCAAGTAACGATTAAAGAAGCTTTAGAAATTGCACTTGCAGCAGGTGATAGTGGAACTACACAAAAGTATTTAGTTACTGGAACTATTGAAATAATTAGCAATCCAATTTATGGAGAAATGACAATAAAGGATGATACTGGCTCATTATTTATCTATGGCGTTTATAGTAGTGATAATGTTCGTTATGATGCTTTAGAAGATAAACCATATGCTGGGGATGAAATTACATTACTTGGCTCTTTAAAAACTCATAATGACTCTCCAGAAATGGATAGAGGATATATTCAATCATTTAAACACAATGAAGTTGATATTGATTTAAGCGAGTATCCTACACAAACTATTTCATATGCAAGAGATGCTGCTATAGATGAAAAAATGAATGTTACTGGTACTGTTGGCTTTATAACATATCAAGATGGTATGATACCAAATGGTTTTTATCTACTTGATGACAAAGCATCAATTTATGTTTATTCAACTCAAGTAGCTCCACGTGTAAGCGTTGGAAACAAGGTTAATATTGCTGCTAGTAAAGCATGCTTCATTGCAGAAAACGAACAAAATAACGCTAGTTTATGGGGCTATCAAGGAAGTATTCAACTATCAGATGTCACATTGGTTTCAAATGATAATTTAACACATGATTTACCATTGTCTTGGTGTGAGCAAACTACTGTTAAAGAAATAATTGAGACACCAATGACTAATAATATTACAACAAATATCTTCAAAGTAAACGCTTTAATTAAAGAATCAATAAGTACTGGATATACAAATTATTATATCGATGATATCGATGGTAAAACGGGATCTTATGTTTACACAGCAAATAATGGTAAGGATTTTTCATATTTGAAACAATTCGATGGCAAAATATGCACTGTTTATTTATCTCCTATTAATTGTAAGTCTACTGCAAATGGTTGTATTTATCGTTTTATTCCAATTGAAGTTGAAGATGAAAATTATGCTTTTGATGAGAAAGACGCTCCAGCATTTGCCTTAACTTATTATGCTATAGATCAATTTGATGAAAAATACTCATCAAATATTGAAGTTGATTTATTAGCTAGTGTTTCATCAACATTATTAAATATCGATAGTGTTTCATTAACTTATGAATCTTCAAATACTAAAAGCGTGTATTTCACACAAGAAGAAAGCACAAAAATGCACACAAAAAATGCTGGAAGTGCAAATGTTACAATCACGGCTTCATATTTAACATATCAAAGCACACATACTATAACTGTTGTTGTTGAAAATAATGATGGTATTGAGACTATATCAGTTTTAGATGCTATATTAGCAAGCGATGATCAAGAAGTTGTTGTAAAAGGAATAGTAACGTCAGGGGTTACTAACCAACCATCAGGATTTTATTTAACAGATGATAGTGGAATAATTGCTGTTCGTTTAAATAGTTCTAGTGATATGAGCACTATAGAAATAGGTAATGAAGTTATTGTAAAAGGTGTAAAAGATCATTTTAAAAATACTAATAGCGTTGGGCAAAATGTTATTGATAGTGCTACAATAGTAGCAAATTTATATGGTTCACATCCATATTCAACAGCTTCATTTGAACAAATTGAATTTGCTTCTTTATATGAATTGGCACAATCTTCAAGTGTTGACCATGCAGCATGTGGTTATATCACTTCAGCAAAAGTCGCAAAAAGTGGTGGATATTATCCAAATTATATGTTAGTTGATCCAAATGATGAAAGTAAATCAATAATTTTCTATGCAGGAAGCAATAAACAATATTCATTTTTAGAAACATATTTAAATCAAGTTGTTGATATTCATGTTACATTATGTAACTGGAATGATAAATCATATTATCGTTTATGTGCAATTGCTATAATCGATGGCGATAATGTAATAGTAAATTCAATAAATTTTGAATAAATAATGATTAAAGATAGGCAAATACCACATTGCCTATCTTTTTTTTACAAAAAAAGTAAAAATAAGTTTATTTATTTATGAAATCATGCTATAATCTTTTCGTATACGTAAAATAAGTATTAGCGTATTAATAGGAGGATTTTATATGGGTTCAACAATATTAAATATATTATTCTTTATATCTGCAGCTGTATTAGTTGTAGCAACTCTTTTACAAGGTGGTAAATCTGCTGGAGCTTCAGGTGCCATTATGGGCGGAGGCATGAATCTTTTTTCAAATGTTAAAGAAAGAGGTATAGAAAAAGTCGTTTCTAGAATCACATTGATTTCTGGAATTTGTTTTATGACTTTAGCAGTTTTAATTAAAATCTTATAAGAAAGAGCTTAAAGCTCTTTTTTTTGACGATAATAAGAAGGTGAGAATATGGATATGAAAGAGAAAATAGTAGAATATATATCATCGAGTTCTTATAGTAAAGAAAGTATTGAGGAATTGTCACTTTCTTTAAATGTTGATGCTTTATCTTTTAAAGAATTTGTTAAGGCGATTAATGAACTTGAAGATGATGGGACGTGCTATGTTACTAGTAAAGGATATGTTCATTATGCTAGAAAAATTAACATTTTTTTAGGCGTTATAAAGTCATATCGTAAATACTCATCAATCTGTGAATTAAATGATGGCAGAACAGTTACAATTTATAATGAAAACATGAAAAATGCTTATGTGAATGATTATGTTCGAGTTCATGTAAATAAAGATGATAGTGCTGAAGTCATTGATGTTTTATCCCATAATTTATGGGAGGTCGTTGCTACATATAAAGGCAAAGAATTTGTTGTTGAAGAAAATAGATTTCCTTATGAAATATATGTAAAAAACAGTAAAAAGACTTTTCATTTAGTTGAAGGGCATGTTGTTAGATTAAAAGTAGTAAAATATGATGATATGACTTTAATTTGTGAAATAGTAGAAATTATAGGCCATAAAAACGATCCTGGAATGGATATTTTAAAGTGCATTATTAAAAGTGGAGTAAAATATACTTTTGATGAAAAGTTGCTAGATTATACAAATAAAGTAGTAGATGATCTATCTAGATCATTGAATGATGAATTAGCAAAAAGAAAAGATTTGACAAAGGAATTAATAGTGACAATCGATGGTCTTGATGCTAAGGATTTAGATGATGCAATTTCGCTAAAAATCAATGAAAATGGCAATTATTTATTAGGAGTTCATATTGCCGATGTTTCACATTTTGTTACAAAAGATTCAATTTTAGATAAAGAAGCATTTACTAGAGGAACTTCAATTTATTTAGTTGATAGAGTAATTCCTATGCTTCCTCACGCATTATGCAATGGAATATGTTCATTAAATCAAGATGAAATTCATCTAACAATGACATGTTTTATGGAAATCGATCATCAAGGAAATGTGATTGATTATGAGATTGCACCTTCATTTATTAAATCAAAAGCCCGTTTGGATTATGATGATGTTAATGCATTATTTGATAATAAACCAACGAGATTATCATATAGTAAAGAGATAAAAGAAATGCTTTTTAATATGAAAATATTATCGAGTATTTTATCAAAAAAGATGAAAGAAAGGGGCTACATTGAATTAAATATTGATGAGGCTAAAATAATTATCAATGAAAAGAATAATAAAGTGATAGATATTAAAAAGAGAGTTACATCAACTGCTGAAAAATTAATAGAAAATTTTATGATTTTAGCAAATGAGACAGTTGCCTCACATATTTTTTATATGCAACTTCCTTTCATTTATCGTGTTCATGCACCTATAATGAGTGAAAAGTTAATGGCCCTTACATCAACTTTAAAAGAAATGAATATAATTTTACCTAGTAAACAAAACAATTTAACAGCCTCTTCAATTCAAAAAGTGCTAGAAAAAGTTAAAGGTAGCGATTATGAATTTGTCGTTAATAATTTAATGCTTAGAAGTATGAGTAAAGCGATTTATTCAACAGAAAACATCGGACATTTTGGCTTAGCAAGTAGTTGTTACACTCATTTTACTAGCCCTATTAGAAGATATCCTGATTTAATAGTGCATCGTTTTTTAAAAAAATATCTTGTCGAGCAAAACTATCAAGACGAAACTTCTTTTTTAATTCAAGCAGCTGATAATTCAAGCGTCAATGAAAGAAAAGCAATGAGTTTACAACGAGAAGTAGAAGATATGAAAAAAGCCGAATATATGACAAATTATATTGGCTTGTGTTTTGAAGGAATCATAACAGGAGTGATGGATTTTGGAGTTTTTGTCCAACTAAAAAATACTTGCGAGGGATTAATGCGCTTTGATACAATATATGGAGCATATGAATATAATTACTCCTATTTTCAAAAGCAATTTAAAATAGGACAAAAAATAATGGTGAAAGTTGTTTCTACTAACATTTCAAGTGGAGAAATCAATTTTTCATATGTTAAGCAAAATGGTAAAAAAAAGGGGAATTCATCAAATGCTAAAGCTAATCACTAATAATAAAAAAGCGTCATTTGAATATTTTATTATCGAAAGATATGAAGCAGGAATTGAATTGATTGGTAGTGAAGTAAAAGCAATAAGAGAGAAAAGTTGTTCCATTGCTGAAAGTTATATACAAGTAAGAAACGGAGAACTATATATATATAATTTAAACATTCCAGAATACACATATGGTAATTTATTTAATCACGATCCACTTCGTGTTAGAAAATTATTGATGCATAAAAAAGAAATTTTAAAGATGTCATTAAAAGTAAAAAAAGATGGAATGACGATCATTCCTTTAAAAATGTATTTTAACAATGATAATCGTGTAAAAGTTGAAATTGCCCTAGCAAAAGGAAAACATACCGTAGATAAAAGAGCATCCATTAAAGAAAAAGATATTCATCGCGACATTTTAAAAAATCATAAAGATAGATAAAAAAATGTTAAAACCATTTATTTTTAAATTATCCCACTTAAGAGATGACTTTAGAGATGACTTTATTTATATATATTGTTTGACTTGTCATCGTCCTTTTCAAATTTATAATATTTAATTAGTTCGATAGTTACGTAAATAAAAATATAAATGCATGATAATATTAGCATTCCTTGCCAAATAATATCAAAACTACCATAATTGATTAAGTAAGAAGTCTCAAAAGTTATGGCGTTAATTATTGGGTTGATTTCATAATTTGAAAAGTCAAATAAAAGGTAAATTACAAAGATGAAAGATAATAGATTACATATCATCATTATAGCATCTAAGTCAAATTTTTGTAGCGAATAATTTTTTTTAAAATAGTCTTTAATCGTATAGATTATTGTGCATCCTGTAAAGCAAATAAACAATGCTTGGGAAACGACTAAGACCCATTTTGATATTTCTTCGAATGTTTTTAAATCGCCTTTTGCATTATCAAAAACAATAAAATATATCGCTTGAAAAATACAAAATGCACTCAATGATATTATGCTTACTAAATACCATCTTCGACTTTCGACTTTTTTGCACTTGTTGGTAAAAAATGGAATTAATGCTATGACTATAGCACCAACTATTAAGCCAATATTAAAAAATAACGATTTTTCATTTGCATCGATACGTATTACTAACAAATATAAAACAAAAAAAATAAAAATTAAACAACGATAGCTTTTATCAATTATTTTTTTCATTTTCTCATCACCATTATTATTTTATAATAATTTTGATAAAATGCCAATAAATATGTACGTATTTTACAAATAATTGTGTTATGATATATAAAGAAGCGGAGGTTTAAAAATGAAAGGATTAATGATATTTGCTGATGGCTTTGAAGATGTTGAAGGAATTGCTACTGTTGATATTTTAAAAAGAGCGCAAATCAAGTTAACTTGTGTAACATTAAAAAATAAAAAAGAAGTGACTACTTCTGCACAAAATCACCTTGTTTTTGAGCAAAGTTTAGCTGATGTTGATTATAAGACATTCGATTTTTTAATCCTTCCTGGAGGACCAGCTGTTTTTAATGAACTTGATAAAAGTAAAAAAGTTGATGAGGTTGTTAATTATTTTTGCACAAATCAAAAGTTGGTTTGCGCGATATGTGCAGCTCCATTATTAATTGGTAAACATGGCTATTTTGAAAACTTAGATTACACATGTTTTCCAGGATGTAATGAAAAGATATATTTAGGAAATAAAGTAGATGATGGAGTAGTTCATAGTAAAAACTTTATTACTGCTAAATCGATGTATTATGCTTGCGACTTTGCTTTAGAAATAGTTTCAACTATTAAAGGAAACGATAAGGCGATTAGTGTTGCAAAACAAATCAAAGGAATGGAATAAATTTGGAGGCTATATGGAAGAAAATAAAGTGATGAAATCATCAGATGGAAAAGATTTTACAGATGATGAACTAATTGAAGATGTAAAAAGCGATGATGATGCTCCTGTAAGTGTAGTTTATCGTTGCAAAAAATGTGGACAAATTTTATCATCTGGAGCAAAAGATTGTTGGAAATGTTCTAGCAAAGATATCGAAGAAGTAGTTGAAGAAGAAACAAAAGAATTAAAGAAAGTTATGCTTCAAGCCCGCATTGATAAACTTGAAAACGATATTAAAAGCATAAAAAAGAACAATGACTTTTTGTATGTTTTATTTGCAATTATGGTTGTTTTAGTAATTGTTATTTTGATTTCAAAATAAGATGAAAGAGATAATTGTCGTAAGCGATTCACATGGAAATAATGAGATATTAAAAGAGATAGTAAAAAAACATCCCAATGCATATTTATATTTACATTTAGGTGATAGCGAAGCTTATAAAGATGAAATATTTCCATTTATTAGCGTTAAAGGAAACAACGATTATTTTGATTATGAAATGACAAAAATTATTGAAGTTGATAACCATAAAATAATGATGCAACATGGACACAAAATTTTCCTTAGCAAAGATAATATAGTTGCTCATGCAAATAAAAATAAATGTGATATATTTTTATATGGCCATACCCATTATCCGTTTTATGAATTTTATAGAAATGTTCACATCATAAACCCTGGTTCTTTAGCTTATCCAAGAAGTGTCTATGCGGAAACTTATGCAATTATTAAAATCACTGATAAAATTGATGTAGAATTTAAACAAATTTATTGAAATAATAAAAAAACAAGTTTATAATTTATGTGCGTTGATTAAAGACAACAACATTGTAAATTCTTTTAAGAGAGTAGATTCTAGGCTGGAAAATCTATAAGATATACATTGTTTACTACTTTATGAGCTCTACTAATACTAGCGTAATCCTGCGTTAAAGGAAAATTAAGTGCATAGTTTTTAACTATGAATTAAGGTGGTACCGCGTTAATTACGTCCTTTATATTATTTAAGGGCGTTTTTTTATTTAAAGGAGGAAATAAAATGATTAACATTAAAGAAAATTTAGAATTAAATACTTTAAATCACAGTTGTGCTCATTTAATGGCACAAGCTATTAAACATCTATATCCACAAGCAAAATTTTGGGTAGGACCAGTTATTGATGATGGTTTTTATTACGATATGGATTTAAATGGAGCAGTAATAAAAGAAGAAGATTTTGAAAAAATTGAAAAGGAAATGAAAAAGATTTCTAAAGATGGTAAACGTATTGTTCGCATTGAAATTTCTAAGCAAGAAGCTTTGGAAATGTTTAAAGATGACGAATATAAAATAGATTTAATTAATAATTTACCAGATGATCAAGTAATTAGCGCTTATAAACAAGGCGATTATATTGATTTATGTCGCGGACCTCACGTTGAATCAGTAAAAGAAATTAAGTACTTTAAACTTTTAAAAGCTAGTGGGGCTTACTATAAAGGCGATTGCAATAATAAGATGCTTCAACGTGTTTATGGTGTTTGCTTTAAAACACAAGAAGATTTGGATAAGCAACTTTATTTAATTGAAGAAGCTCGCAAAAGAGATCATAGAAAACTTGGAAAAGAACTTGAATTATTTATGTTTGATGAATCGGCTCCAGGTATGCCATATATGTTACCAAAAGGATTAGTAATCTATAATACATTAGTTGATTTTTGGCGTAAAGAACATAATGAAAATGGTTATTTAGAATTTTCAGCACCAATGCTTAACATGTCATCACTTTGGAAAACATCAGGACATTGGGATCATTATAAGGAAGATATGTTTGTTATGGAAGACGCAGATGGCGCAACACAAGCATTAAAGCCAATGAGTTGTCCTAATGCTATTATGGTTTATAAAAACAAAATTAGAAGTTATAAAGACCTTCCTCTTCGCTTTTGTGATGTCGATGCTATTCATAGAAATGAGGGCTCAGCTAGTTTACATGGCTTATTAAGAGTTCGTGTTTTCCATCAAGACGATTCACATAATTTTATTCGTCAAGATCAAATTTTTGATGAAATAACTTCCATTTTAAAAATGGCACATCACTTTTACAATATTTTTGGTTTGACATTTACTCCATATTTATCAACAAGACCAGATGATTTTATGGGCGACATTGAAAAGTGGGATGATGCTGAAGCAAAACTTATGGAAGTATTAGACAAAAATTTTGGCCATGATGGTTGGGTGTTAAATCCTAAAGATGGAGCTTTCTATGGACCTAAAATTGATTTAAAGATGCAAGATGCTTTAGGAAGAGAATGGCAAATGGGTACAATTCAACTTGACTACCAACTTCCTGAAAGATTTGATATTACATATGTTGATTCTGATGGTAGCAAAGTAAGACCAGTTATGGTTCATCGTACTATTTATGGTTCACTTGAACGTTTTATCGGTTTATTAATTGAACAATTTGCAGGTCATTTCCCATTATGGATTGCTCCACGACAAGTCTCTGTATTACCAGTTAATAACGAATATCATTTGCAATATGCTAAAAAAGTATATGATGAATTGAAAAAAGCAGGAATTAGAGTTGAACTTGATGATCGTGAAGAAAAACTTGGATATAGAATTCGTGATAATCAAATCAAAAAGGTCAATTACCAAGTTGTGGTTGGTGATCAAGAAAGAGATAATGAAACTGTTAAAGTTCGTAAATTCGATGCACAAGAACAAACAACATATACATTAAATGAATTTGTTGCACTTTTAAAAAATGAAATTGAAACAAAGGCCAGATAGTTATGAGAGGGAGAAATAAACCTTGGGCAAAAGATTTCATTAACGAACATCAAAATTTATTGTATGATAAAAATATTTATGATAATCGTGAAAAAACTTTAGAAATAGGTATTGGCAAAGGCGATTTTATTATTGCTAATGCCAAAGCAAACCCTGACAAATTACATATAGGAGTAGAAATGAATACTTCTATATTTGCAATGGCGATGAAAAAAGTAGTCAATGAGGGCTTAAATAATGTTTTATTGTTAAATATTTTAGCAAAAGACTTGTTTGAATTTATTGATGAATGCAGTATTTCAAGCATTTACTTAAATTTTTCTGATCCGTGGCCACAAAACGGCTATCGTAAAAGAAGACTAGTTCATCCTCTTCACCTTGAAGTATTTGAAAAATTATTGCTAGATAAAGGAAAAATATATTTTAAAACAGATAATTTGCCATTATTTGAAATGGGGATTAGTAATTTTAAGACTCGCAATTATGATATTTTATTTTTAGAATATGATTATCAACTTTCTAATGATGATTATATGAGTGAATATGAAAGAAAGTTTAGAATGATGAATATACCAATATATCGTGCGATAGCGTCAATTGATAAAAATAAGCTTATGCCATGGAATGAGGCTATAAAGTAATGGATATCTTTTATATTACTTATTGCAAAAATGTGAATAAATGCTATAATTTATTTATAAAGATATTCAATAATCACAAATGGGGATAGGTGAAAACAATGGCAGAAAATGAAAAAAACGTTCATGCTGACGAAACAGGCTATATTAATACCGAAGAATTACGTGATGTTTTAAAAGGTAAGGAAAAAAGACAAGAAAAAAAAGAATGTTTTTTTAAAAGAATTTTTAAAAGAAAAAATAAAAAATAATAAAAGATATTTTTGCTTTGCTCAGGCTTAATATTTATATTTTGTGATAATAATGAAATGGCTAAAAACCATTTCTTTTTTTTCTTTTTTAAAAGAAATTTTAAAAAAAATAAAAAAATTAGCAATCTTTTGTTGACAGTGCTAATAAAATGTGTATAATAGTATTAGCACTTGAGGTTAATTAGTGCTAAAGAGGTGAAAAAATGGAACAAATTGCGAGAAGGTTTTTAATTCTTAAGTTAATAGTTGAAGAATTTATAAAAACTGCAAAGCCTGTTGGAAGCCAAACTTTAATCGACGCCTATGATTTAAAATATTCAAGTGCTACGATTCGTAATGAGATGTTTTCATTAGAAGAAGATGGATATATCGAAAAACCTCATACTTCATCAGGAAGGATACCATCTGCTAAAGGATATCGCTACTATATTGATAACTTACGTAGTAAAGATGAAAAAGCCAACATCATTAAGGAACGTTTAAATCAATTCATAGATGAAAATGGTAATACAATGCATACAGATCAAATTATTGATAGATGTTGTGAAATAATCTCAAATATGACTAATTTGGTATCTGTTGTACTTGGTCCAGATAACAAAAGTGAATCGATTGCCAAAGTAGAATTAATTCCTTTAAATTTTTCTACAGCTATCGTAATGTTTGTTACAAATAATGGTTATGTAGAACATCGAACAATTAGCATACCAAAAGATACTGATATCGAAGAGTTGAAAGATTGTATAAAAATTATCGATAAGAGAATTCATGGTATTTCACTTGAAAATATCAAAACTACATTAGATGGCGTTCAACTTGTTTTATCAGAACACATTAAGAATTATGAAAGTGTTTTTAATGCTTTCGCTAATACTTTTTTAAATATTGCTAAAGATAGAATTTCATATTTTGGAAGAAACAATTTATTATCTCAAAAAGATTTTGCTGATATAGAAAAGATTAAAAGAATCGCTGGTGTTCTTGAAAACACTAATATTTGGAAAAGCTTTGATAATGAAGAGGGCATTTATGTAAGTATTGGTAAAGAAAATAAGATTGATGATCTTTCTGATGTATCTGTTGTTTCTACAAGACTAAAAGTTAATGATAATAAACTTGGTAGTGTTTGTGTCATTGGACCTACTAGAATGGATTATAATCAAGTAATCGAAGCTTTAGAGTTTTTAAATTCTAAACTGGAAGAACTTGACGAAAATAAAAAGGAGAAGCCTGAATGAATGAAGAAGTAAAAGAAAAAGAAATTAAAGAGGAAACTACAAATAATAAAGAAGAAAAAAAAGTAGAGGAATCTTTAGAAAGTGATAAAAATAAAAAAGAAAAAAAAGATCGTTTTAAAAAAGAAATTGATGCATTAAATAATGAAAATGATTCTTTAAAAGAAGAATTGAAAAAATTTAAAGATAAATATTATCGTGCTATTGCTGACTTAGATAATCAAAGAAAGCAATATGATAAAGAATATCGTCAAGCATTAAAGTATGCATCACAAAACTTAGCTGAAAAATTATTGCCAAGCTTTGAAATGTTTTCAATGGTAATCGAAAGTGTTGATAATCTTCCAAGTGAAGTCATACCATATGTTCAAGGATTTGACATGGTTTATAGGCAAATGATTCAAGCTTTAGAAAGCGAGGGTGTTAGTGAGATTAAAGTGAAAGTTGGAGATGAATTCGACCACAATATTCACAGTGCACTTGAAACTCAAGAAGTTGAAGATGAATCATTGGTTAATAAAATTATAAAAGTTATCCGTAAAGGATACAAAATTCATGATCGTTTACTAAAACCTGCAACTGTTATTGTAGGTAAAAGTAAAGAAGTTGAAGTTAAAAATGAAGAAACACAAGCTAAAGCTTAGTGTAATAGGAGGATATGTTTATGGCAAATAACAATAATATTATTATCGGTATCGATTTAGGTACTACAAACTCAGTTGTATCTTACATGCAAGCAGATGGAAAATGGAAAGTAATTCCTAATCCAGAAGGAAAAAACACTACACCATCTGTTGTAGCATTTAAAAATAATGGTGAAGAAATCGTTGGTGATGCAGCAAAACGTCAAATGATTACTAATCCTGATACTATTTATTCAATTAAAAGAAAAATGGGTACTAGTGAAAAAGTACACATCAATTGTTTAAATAAGGATTTAACTCCTCAAGAAGTTAGTGCAAAGATTCTTTCATATATGAAAAAATATGCAGAAGATAATCTTGGTTGCAAAATTGAAAAAGCTGTTATTACTGTTCCTGCATATTTCAACGATGCTCAAAGACAAGCAACAAAGGATGCTGGAATTATCGCTGGATTAGATGTTGTAAGAATTATTTCTGAACCTACAGCTGCTGCACTAGCTTATGGTATGGAAAACAAATCAAATGAAAAAGTATTAGTTTACGACCTTGGTGGTGGAACATTTGATGTTTCAATCTTAGATATAGGAGAAGGCACTTTTGAAGTTATTTCAACATGTGGTGATAGTAATCTTGGTGGAGATGACTGGGATAATGCTATTTCTAAATGGATTTTAGATGAAATAATGATTGAAAAGGGATTAGATCTTAAAAATGATAAAATGGCTATGCAACGTCGAAAAGATGCTGCTGAAAAAGCTAAAATTGAATTATCTGGTATGGTTGAAACAACAATTATGTTACCATTTTTAGCAATGACAGCAGAAGGACCTTATAACTTTGAAAGAAAATTAACTAGAGCTAAGTTCCAATCAATGACACAAAACTTACTTGATAGAACAGAAGGCCCAGTTAAAAAGGCTTTAGCAGACGCTGGATTAAATCCAAGTCAAATTGATGAAGTATTACTAGTTGGTGGTTCAACTCGTATGCCTGCTGTTACTGACTCAGTAAAACGTCTACTTGGAAAGGAACCAAATAAATCAATCAACCCAGATGAATCTGTATCAATTGGTGCTGCAATTCAAGGTGGTATTTTAAGAGGAGACGTTAAAGATGTATTATTACTTGATGTTACTCCATTATCACTTGGTATTGAAACATTAGGTGGAGTAATGACTGTATTAATTCCTCGTAATACAACTATTCCTACAACAAAATCTCAAGTATTCTCAACAGCTGAAGATAACCAACCAGCAGTTGACATTCAAGTATATCAAGGCGAAAGACAAATGGCTAGAGATAACAAACTATTAGGTCATTTCCAATTAACTGGTATTCGTCCTGCACGTCGTGGAACTCCACGTATTGAAGTTACTTTCAACATTGACTCAAATGGTATCGTTGCTGTTAAAGCAAAAGATTTAGATACTAACCAAGAACAATCAATTACAATTACTGGTTCATCAGGCTTAAGCAAGGATGAAATTGATAAGATGGTTAAAGAAGCTGAAGCTCATAAAGCAGAAGATGATAGAAGAAGAGAAGAAGCTGAAACTAAAAACAAAGCAGAATCTTACATCAATGCAATGGAACAAAGAATGAGTGAAGTTGGCGATAAAGTTTCAGAAGATGTTACAAATCAATTAAAACAAGATATCGCTGATTTGAAAAATGATATGAATACTCTTTCAGCAGAGGAATTAAAAAATAAGCTTCCTGAATATGAACAAAAATTTGCTCGTTATGAGCAAGCTGCTCAACAAGCAGGAGCTTCTTATCAAGCACCAGGTGCTGATCAAGGCAATAATGGCTCATCAGAAGATGGCCCAATCAACGCTTAATTTACTTTTATAGGAGTGTAGAATAGACTACACTCCTCAATTTTGTATAAAGGAGAGATGTATATGGCTAGCAAAAAAGATGCATATGAAACTTTAGGAATAAATAAAAATGCTTCACAGGATGAAATAAAACAAGCATATCGTAAAATGGCAAAAAAATATCATCCTGATTTGAATCATGAAGCAGATGCAGCAGAAAAATTTAAAGAAGTTCAAGAAGCATATGACACTTTATCTGATACAAATAAAAAAGCACGATATGATCAATTTGGCTGGGCAGGAGTCGATCCACAAGCTGGTGGAGGTTTTAATTCTAATGCCGGTGGCTTTAATAGCGCTGATTTTTCTGATTTAGGAGACATATTCTCACAATTTTTTGGAGGAGGAACAAGACGTAGCAGTTCGTCTTCTGGACCTACTCGTGGAGAAGATATTTATTCTAAACTTAACATTTCTTTTATGGAATCGGTTAAAGGTGTTGTTAAGACAATACCACTTTCATATTATAAACCATGTTCAAATTGTCATGGAACAGGTGCACAATCCCCTAAAGATGTTGAAACATGTCCAACTTGTAGAGGGTTAGGAAGAGTTCGTTATAACCAACAAACAATTTTAGGAACTATGACTTCTGAAAGAACATGTCCTGATTGTAAGGGTAGTGGTAAGCGTATTAAAGTACGTTGTAATTACTGTAACGGCACAGGATATGAAAAAGTTAAAGAAAATTATGATTTAAGAATACCACAAGGTATTGCTAATGGTCGTCAACTTCGTCTTCAAGGAAAAGGACAACAAGGAACACTTGGTGGTGAATGTGGTGACTTGTACATTGAAATTGGTGTAGAAGCATCATCAACATTTAAAAGAGAAGGAAATAATATTCATATAGAATTTCCAATTTCGCCATTAGATGCAATTTTAGGAGCTACTCTTGATGTACCAACAGTATATGGACTTGAAAGAATCACTATTCCTGCAGGCAGTCAAAATAATGATGTCATTAGAATTCGTAATAAGGGATTTAAGAGTGTAAGTAGCGATTCATTTGGCGATGAACTTGTTCACTTAATAGTTAAAACACCTACTTCTTTATCTCGTGAAGAAAAAGAAATGTATGAAGTTTTAAGACAAAGAGAAAGAAATGGCAAAAATAGACCAAGCGAAGCATTTACAGATAAAGTTAAAAAAATGTATAAAATATAATTTAATCATTTTGCAAATTATTTGAGTTAACATCATTTAATTTGCTTTTTTTTATGTTTCCTTTCCGTTTTAGAAAAAAATTGCAAGATTTTATAAAAATTAATGTATGAAAATAGTATTTTTTATGTATAGATAATTTGATGTAAAAAAAATTAATTATATATATTTGAACATGTATATACAAAAAAAGGTTTTATGAATAACATTACTTGTTATTTATTTTATTTTAAAAAAAATGTATAATGAAATAGGTGGTTATTATGAAAGAAAAAAAAAGTAATATTAAAAGTGGTAATTATTCAATTGAAGATGAACAAAAACAGTCAATAATACGTCTTATTGGATTGTTTTTAATCGTATATGGTATTTTATGTTTCACATCTGGTGATGTCGGGTGTGTACTAACTGTGCCTTTTTCTTTCTTATTTGGATCTTTTACACCAATTTCGCTATTAACAATCATAGTGATAGGATGTTATCTATTAGTTTCTAAAAGGATGTTTAGTTCAATTAAGGCTATTCAATGGGTTTTAATATCATTAATTCTAATTTTTTATTTGTGTTTAGCAACGCCAAATGAAAGCAATCAAGAAATGTCATTTTTGGAAAGTTTTGAAAAATACATTGGAGAAAATGGCGTTTATAGATGGAATTATCGTTTTATCTCTGAGGGAAACGATGCAAATACTATTATGCACCTTGGTGGCGGTATGATAGGATATATGATTTATGGTCTAATCAATTCATTAACTGGCAAAAATTATGTCATTACTCAAGTGATTTGCTGGATTTGTTTTGTAGGTTTATTGTTTATTTTACTTGTGCCTTTTGTTAAAAAACTTATTAAATTCATTAAAAAGTGTCGTAATAAAGCACTTGAAAAAAAAGCTATAAAAAATCAAAAGAAAAAAGAAGAACAAGCATCATTGAAAAAAGAAAAAAAATCTATAGAGAAACAAGATAATAATATCGATAATGTAGAAACGGTTGAATTTGATTTTTCAAATAATAATAGTCAGAAAGATAGCCTTGTTGAACCGACAAAAATGAATATTGAAGGAGATAATTATTCATATACATCAACAATTCAAAAACATAAAAAGCTTGATGGCTTGTTAAGTCAATTCGATGATGAAATCTATTCATTGTCGATGAAACACCCAAGCGTTTCCTCACAAAAACTAAATGAAAATAAAGAAGTTAAATTAGCAGAGATTTATTCTTCTAACTTCAACGAATTTGATGAAGAGAAAAATGAAAAGGAAGTTAAAGAAGAAAATAAAAACGATGAGGTTATTGTTAATGATACTTTAAGTGATGAAGTTATTGTTAATGACACATTAAGTGATGAAGTAAAACTTGATCAAATTAATTTTTCATTAAATGATGATATCGATAATAAAAAGGAAAATAATAATGATATAATCATCGAAGATGTCAAAATTGAAGATGATTCTTCAATAGATGTTAATGAATATCTAACAAAAGAAAATGAAAAACTAGAGAATTTATCTGTTAATAATGTAAAAGTTGAAGAAAATCAAAATTCATTTGATTTTAATAATTATCAATTACCGCCATTATTTTTATTAAAAGAGCAAATTGATAATGGTATAACAATGAAAAATGAAGAAATTGCAAAAGAAAAAGCAGAAATCTTGATGGAAAAAATGCGCGAGTTAAACGTTTCTGCTTCGATTAACAATTTTGTAGTAGGCCCTTCTGTTACACGATTTGAAATTTCTTTAGCGCCAGGTGTTCGTGTTAATTCATTCACTAACTTGCAAGAGGATTTTAAACTTGCTTTAGGAGTAAACTCGATTCGTATTGAATCTCCAATTCCTGGTAAATCAGCGATTGGAATTGAAATCCCAAATGAATATCGTGCTATGGTTTCTTTAAAAGAAATCATTTCAAAAATGCCAAATAAAAAGCATAAACTATATGTTCCAATTGGCAAAGATATTGCTGGTACACCACTTTCCTTTCCAATTTGTGATATGCCTCATTGTTTGATATCAGGAGCAACAAATTCGGGGAAATCAGTATGTGCTAACACAATAATTTTAAGTATTTTGATGAATTATAAGCCAAATGAAGTAAAGTTTATTATGGTTGATCCAAAACGTGTAGAAATGTTATTTTATAAAGATATTCCTCATCTTTTATGTCCTATTATTACAGATTCTGAAAAAGCTAGAGTGGCACTTGATAAGTTATGTATAGAAATGGATAAGAGATTTACAACTTTTTCACAATTTGGGGTTAAAAATATTGCATCATATAACGAAATTCAAGTTGCTGAAAATAAAGAAAAAATGCCATTTATCATTCTTGTTGTTGACGAATTTGCTGAGTTGATGCTTTCAAAAAATCGCGTTATGGTGGAAGAAAGAATTCAAAAACTTGCTCAACTTGGTAGAGCGGCAGGGATTCATTTGATTTTAGCAACACAAAGACCTGACGTAAATGTAATTCCAGGAACAATAAAAACTAATTTGCCTTGTAGATTAACATTTAGGTTGTCTTCTCTTGCTGATTCAAGAACAGTCATAGATTTAGGAGGAGCAGAAAAATTATTAAATAATGGCGATATGTTGTTGTTAACGCCTGATTTTACTGGTCTACGTCGAGTTCAAGGAGTTTATGTATCAGATAAAGAAATTAGCGATGTTGTAGAATATTGTAAAAAACAATGTCCTACTCAATATGATGTTAATTTTATGGATTTGAGAAGTGAGGAAGAAAAGCAGCAAGAAGAAAGATTGCAATTTGCTTTAGAAAGCAATGCAAAAGATGAGCAAAACAATGCTGAATATGAAAAAGTTAAGGAATTAGTAATTAAAGAAGGTAAAGCTTCAGCATCATTCCTTGTACGAAAATTAGCTATTGGCTATGGCAAAGCAGGACGATATATTGATATGCTTGAAGATGAAGGTATTATTGGACCTGAAAATGGTTCAAAACCTAGGGAAGTTTTAATTTCAAAAGATGAAAAAACTTTCGATGAAGTGGAAATAAATGAGGTCATTATTGATGAACAAGACAACTCAAATTATTGACCAAAGAATAGGAATATTTTATAATATTATTAATATTTTATTAATAAAATGACTGAAGGAGTGATGAACATGAAAGGTATTGGAATTGATATTGTTAATGTATCGAGAATTTCAGATAAAGTTGCAAATAAAATATTATCGAGAAAAGAAATGGTTGAATTCAATTCTTATTTAAAAACTGATAGAGAAAGAGCTATGGAATTTTTAGGTGGTCGTCTTGCAAGTAAAGAAGCTTACTTGAAAGCTATAGGCGTTAGTACTTTTGAAGGTGTTTCTTTACCAGATATTTCAATTTATAAAGATGAAAACGGAGTTCCTAAATTTAAAGGAATTCCTAATGCGCTTCTTACTGTATCTCATGATGCTGGTGTAGCAGTTGCAGTAGTTGTAATTTTATAAAATGATGATAAAATGGTAAGATAATAAAACAATCTTTGTTGATTATCTTACCTTTATTTTTTTTATATGCTAATTTCTTTACTTCTAAGTAAAGAAAAATGTATAATAAAACTATAGTAAGTGGAGGTTTATATGGAACAATATAAGAAACTGTGTGAAGACATATTAACATATGGAAAATATAAGGATGATAGAACAAATACTGGGACTATTTCTTTATTTGGTTATCAATGTCGCTATGATTTAAATAAGGGATTTCCTTTATTAACTACTAAAAAAGTGTTCTTAAGAGGAATAATCGTCGAATTATTATGGTTTATTAGTGGCTCTACAAACATTCGTCCTTTAGTTCAACAAAATGTTCATATTTGGGATGATTGGCCATTTGACAAATATAAAAAAAGTTTGCAATATCAAAACGAAACGATAAAAGAATTTGCTAATAAAGTGGCAAATGATGAAGAATTTGCCAAAAAATGGGGTGAGTTAGGCCCGGTATATGGTCATCAATGGCGTGACTTTTTTGGGGTTGATCAAATAAAGGAATTAGAACACGAATTGAAAGTAAATAAGACTTCAAGAAGATTGATTATATGTGCATGGAATCCTGCACAAATAAAAGAGATGGCATTACCTCCATGTCATGCTTTCGTACAGTTTTATGTAGATGCTGATGATCGTTTATCGTGTCAATTGTATCAAAGAAGTGCCGATGTATTTTTAGGTGTTCCTTTCAATATTGCCTCTTATTCATTACTTACGATGATGCTTGCTAAAGTGTGCAATTTAAAACTTGGAGATTTCGTTCATACTTTTGGGGATGCTCACATTTATAGCAATCATATAAATCAAGTAAAAGAACAATTGACAAGGACATGTAGAAAACTTCCAACATTAAAAATATTAAAAGATGATGCCACTTCTATTACTGATTTTAAATTGGAGGATTTCGTATTAGAAGGTTATGATCCATGGCCTACTATTAAAGGAGAGATAGCAGTATGATTTCACTTATTGTTGCATATAGTAAAAATAATCGTGTAATAGGAAAAGATAATAAAATTCCATGGCATATTAAAGAAGATTTTATTCACTTTAAAAATTACACTTTAAATAAAACCATAATTATGGGAGAACAAACATTTATTTCTATTGGAAAGCCATTACCAAAAAGGAAAACAATAGTTGCTACTAAAACTGATTTTACTTATGATCATGAAGATGTAAGCATTACACATGATTTGTTTTCAACATTAAAAGAATATAAAAATAAAGATGAAGAATTGGTTGTGTGTGGTGGAGCTACAATTTATAAATTAGCTTTGCCATATGTTGATAAACTAATTATATCCGAAGTAAAAAAAGAATATGAAGGAGACACTTTTTTTCCATCAATAGAAGAAGATTTTGTTTTAGAAGAAAAAGAAGATAGAGAAGAATTTGTTATTAAAATATATAAGAGGTGCCGCTAATGATAAAATGGATTTTAGTAGCCATTTTTGTTATTCCACGTATAATATATAGCCAAATAGTGCTTTTGATTATGAATGCTAACAAAAAGGTGTTTGGCATTGAAAAAAGATATAAAGTTGTAAGAAATACAATTAGATGGCTTAATGTGTTTTTAAGGGTTGATTTGAATGTGATTAATAAAGAAATTATCAATAAAACACAACAAGATGGACAAGGGCGTATTTATGTTGCCAATCATTTAAATATTTATGACGTTTTAGCTTTGATAATAATCTTTGAAAAGCCATTGATATTCGTTTCAAAAAAAGAAAACTCTAAAGTTCCTTTTTTAAATACTCATTTAAAAGCTATTGATACTTTATCAATTGATAGAGAAGACCCAAGACAATCATTAAAAATTTGTAAGGAAGCAGGATTACTAGTAAAAAGTGGTAAAAACATTGTAATTTTTGCTGAAGGCACAAGAAGCAAAGATGGTCGTGTTGCCCCTTTTAAGGCAGCATTAAAAACTATGGTCCACTACTCTCAATCGGAAACTGTGTTAATTTGCGTTCATAATACATCAGCGCCACTTTCATTTCATTTATTTAAATATCCTAAAGAAAGAGTAAATGTACGTGTGTTTGAAACAATACCATATAGTTTTTATTTAGAAAATAGAAAAGATTTTAACGAAATTTTAAGGGAACAATTACAAAAGCAAGTAGATGAATTTGATCTATTAAATAAAAAATTAAAAGATAAATAATCATCTCATCATTTGATCATGGAGTTTAAAATACTAATAACAGATAAATAAGCTCATAAGGTTTAAAAAGGAGAAAAAAATCGATGAATATTATTGCAATTATTGAAAAAAAAGCAAAAAACAAGGCTTTAAGTAGAAAAGAAATTGAATATTTTATCACCAATTATGTAAATGGTAATATAGCTGATTATCAAGCTTCTTCTTTATTAATGGCCATTAAACTTAACGGAATGAATAAAAGAGAAACCGTTGACTTGACAAGAGCTATGTTATATTCTGGCGATGTCAATGATTTATCGTGCATCAAAGGACATATTGTCGATAAGCATTCAACTGGTGGCGTTGGTGATAAAACAACGTTAGTATTGGCACCATTAGTAGCTGCATGTGGTCTAAAAATCGCTAAAATGTCAGGAAGAGGACTTGGACATACTGGTGGAACTATCGACAAATTAGAATCTATTCCTAATTTTAAAACATCATTATCACATGAAGATTTTATTTCACAAGTTCAAAAAATCGGTATTTCTGTTATAGGACAAACAGCAGAACTGGTACCAGCAGATAAAAAGTTGTATGCCTTAAGAGATGTCACAGGAACAGTTGATTCAATGCCACTTATTTGCTCATCTATCGTCTCAAAGAAAATAGCTTCTGGGGCAAAGATTATTGAACTTGATGTAAAATATGGTGATGGAGCTTTTATGAAAAGCAAAAAAGCAGCTAAGGAACTTGCTGATTTAATGATTTATGTAGGACATAAACTTAATAGAACGATTAAAGTTGTCATATCCAATATGAATGAACCTTTAGGTAACAATATCGGCAATTCTTTAGAAGTAATTGAAAGTATAGAAACATTAAAGGGTAATGGGCCAAAGGATTTAACTGAATTATGTTTACATATTTGTGCTGAATTTTTACATGAAAGTAAAATGTATGATTCATATCAAAAAGCATACGAATATGCTAAAGAAGTATTATATTCTAAAAAAGCTTTAGAAAAGTTTAAAGAATTTGTTTCATGCCAAGGTGGCAACGCAAATGTTGTTGATGATTACTCATTATTTAAACAAGCAAAATATTCATTTGATATAATTTCTACGAAAGATGGCATTATTAAAAAAGTAAAAGCATTATCAATTGGCCAAGCTAGTATGCTTCTTGGTGGAGGAAGACAGACTAAAGATGATGTTATAGATATGTCAGCTGGTATTGTATTAAAAAAGAAAGCTCACGATAAAATACATGTTGGCGATGTTTTAGCAACATGCTATACAGATAAAAAAGACATTCTTGAAGCTAAAAAATTAATAGAAAGTGCATACGTTATTGCTCAAAATGGGTAAACAATATGGATAAACATTTTTTTAAAATTAATAAGGAATTAAAAGAATCTCAAAAAAGAAAGAAAGCATTAATAGATGAAGAAGGAAGAACCATAATTTCGATTTCTGTATTAAAAGATGATGATTTTTTGTCTTATTATTCGATAAATGAACAACCAATTATTACTACTGAAGTTGCTGATTGTTTAGAAAATAGTGTAAAACATTTAAAACCTAAAACTAAGTTACATTTTATTTTTAAAAGTAATGAAATTGATGAAAATGAAGAGATTGCTTACGAAAAAGCTATAAATAATTATTATACAAGTGAATTTATAGAACTTTGTAATGATATGAGAAGTCATTTGTTTTTATCATTAATTATGACATTTGTTGGTGCTTTTTTCTTCGCACTTTCACTTATCGTAGAGAAAAATAGCGATAATCAAATTTTATTTAATATCATTGACATTATCGCTTGGGTATTCGTTTGGGAGGCTGTTGATATTTTTTTCCTTGAAAGAGCAAAATTAAAATATAAGCGACAAAGATGTTTTGAAATAATGAATAGTAAAATAAGTTTTCATAAAAGTGATGAAAAATAGTGCTAAAACACTATTTTTTTTTATAATCTAAAAAAATGACTCGCTAATTATTAAAGTAAATGCAGTTATTATGCTCTAAACAGAGATATTGCAGTTTTGAATGGATAATTAAAACTTTTTTAAGTAAAGTAAATGCATTTTGATTTAATTATAGATAAAAAAATCATTATATGTTATTATG
>JALEMY010000136.1 GCA_022767485.1 Erysipelotrichaceae bacterium | reverse complement strand
TTCCGTGTTCTGTAGAATCATCTGGATATAAAGATTGGGTGATTTCACTACATTCTCTTAAATACTTACCAAAATCTTTGTTCATTGGCAATTCTTCAATATCTGGTTCAGCATCCCAGCAACGAAGGGTATTTACAACTTTTCCATTATAGCCAATAAGTGGCATATCATATGGTACAGCTCGTACACATTCAGCGTTTTCAAGTTCAAAAACAAATCTTCCATCATTTCCAAATGGACGAGTAACTACTGAACCATAAAATTTAACAGTAACTGCATGCTTTGCTTTTTTTATTTCAAATGGATAATCAAGTTTTAACCAATTATCAGGTATTTCAATTTGCTTATTATTGACAATTTTTTGCTTGAAAAAACCATATTTATAGCGAATTGTATTTCCATGACCAGGATATGAAAGAGAGGCTAAAGAATCCATAAAACAAGCTGCTAGTCTACCAAGACCACCATTACCAAGTCCTGCATCTGATTCAAGTTCTAATAATTCATTTAAATCGATGTTCAATTCTTTTAATCCTTGATTGATAATGTCATAAATTCCTAAATTTTTTAAATTATTTTTCATCATTTTTCCAAGCAAAAATTCCATTGAGAAATAAACCATTTCTCTTTGCTTTTTATTTTGGACTTTTTCTTTTGTTTCTTTCCATGTTATAGACGCATAATCGCGAATCATTGTACCAAGTACAATGTATTTTTCAAATTTATGTGATTGATTTACATCACGACCAAATTTTTCAACAACTTTTGTTGAAAAAGCTGATTTAAAAGTTTCTACATCTGAAAATATATTATTTGAAGTCATATAACTACTCCTTTTCCCTATCATTTCTATATTTTAATACAATAGCACTAAAACTTGCAATCTTTATTCCAATTTCCTTATTAGAATCTATATGTATTTTGTAATTATTAATGAAATTATATCCACCATATTTAATATTATCTGTATTAATAAGTTCTTCATAATACCCTTTTTCTTTGGAAACTTTAAAACGATAATGTTCAAATTGAGTTGACGAAAAGTTTAAGATAACAACGATTGAACTTTTCTTGTAAAATCGTTCAAAAATAAAGACGTTATTAGGATTATCACAACTGATCCAATGGAATAATGAAGGATTATATTCATCTACATATAAGCATTTGTTATTAACATATAAAGAAGAAATATCTATAAAGAACTTATTGAATGAACTATGAAGTGGATATTTTAAAATATCAAAATATATACCTTTATTTTCATTCCATTCATCAAATGATGCAATTTCATTGCCCATAAAGTTTAATTTTTTGCCAGGATGAGTAAACATATAAGTGTAAAGAGTTCTTAATTGTTGAAATTTTTGTTCATATGAACCATGTATCTTGTTAATGATTGTACCCTTCATATGTACAACTTCATCATGAGAAAATGGTAACATAAACTTTTCATTGTAAAAATAATACATCGAAAAATTAATTAAGTTTAAATGATATCCACGAAAATAAGGGTCTTCTTTTAAATATCTTAAAGTATCATTCATCCAACCAAGATCCCATTTATAATCAAAGCCTAAGCCATTTTCAAAAGTAGGTTTTGTGACATTCATATAATCACTACTATCTTCGGCAATAAGCATTGCTGTTGGGAAGTTTTTTGATAAGATATTATTCGTCTTTTTCATCCAATTGATATTTGCTGCTTGCTCACCATTGTTTTTATTACCATCTTTATAAATCATATTAGAAATCGCATCAAAGCGAATGCCATCAAGATGAAATTCTTTTAAATAATAATAAGCGCAAGATAGCATAAAGCTCATAACTTCTGGCTTTGAATAATCAAAAAGTAAAGTATCCCATTGTGAATATCTTTTGTCAATAAAATATGATTCATAGACAAAACCTCCATCAAAACGGCATAAGGCTGTTTCATCTTTTACGAAGTGCACCGGCACAAAATCGATAATAACACCAATGTTATTTTTATGCATATAGTCAATAAAATATCTAAATTGATTAGGATTGCCATAACGAGATGTCAACGAAAAATATTGAGAAACTTGATAACCCCACGAACCGTCAAATGGATGTTCCATCAAAGGCATTATTTCAATGTGAGTAAAGTGATGTTTCTTAACATATTTTAAAACTAATGGCGCAAGTTCTTCATATGAATAATAACTACCATCGCTTTTTTTCATAAAACTTCCAAAATGAATTTCAAAAATGTTTAAAGGTGTGTTTTCTCCTTTGCTTCTTTTTTTCATCCATTTTTCATCATTGAATGTATAATTATCTATATTGTAGGTTTTGCTAGCAGTATTTGGCCTAAGTTCACTAAAAAAAGCATATGGATCTGATTTTTTTATCCACTTGTTTGCTTTTGTTTTAATATTATAACGATATAATTCATAATCGTTTTTCACTTCATCAATATAAAGTTCATAAATCCCTCGATTATCAATTTTATTCATCTTGTGTTTTTCGCCATTCCAATTATTAAAATCACCAATAACTTCCACTTCTAAAGCGTTTGGTGCAAAAAGGCGAAATACATACCCATCTTTATATGGATGAGCTCCAAAATACTTATAGGCTTCATAATCTTCACCATTAAAAAATCTATCACTTATTTTTTCCATTGTTTTCCTCCAAATTATTTAGTCCATTTAATTGCACTTTGATGATGAGCAAGTAAAAATTCATTAGTTTTTGAAAAAGGTTTAGAACCAAAAAAGCCATTGTAAGCTGATAAAGGGGAAGGGTGTGGTGATGTTAAAACTAAATGATTAGGATTATTTAAGTAAACCTTTTTAGAAATCGCATTTTTTCCCCAAAGAATAAAGACGATTGGTTGAGGTTGCATATTCAATAATTTAATAATATTATCAGTAAAGATCTCCCAGCCTTTATTAGCATGTGAATTTGCTAAATGTTCTCTAACTGTCAAGGAAGTATTTAAAAGCAATACCCCTTGCTTAGAAAGATATTCTAAATTACCATCTTGACACACTTTAACATTTAAATCGCTTTCCATTTCTTTATAAATGTTGATTAAAGATGGTGGTAGTTTTTCACATAAAACACTAAAAGCAAGCCCGTGAGCTTGATTTTTTTCATGGTAGGGATCTTGTCCCAATATCACAACTTTTGTTTCTAAAAGTGGTGTTATAGAAAGCGCATGAAAAATCTTTTTGTAAGGAGGATAACAAACATGGTTTGCATATTCATCCAAAACAAATTCTTTTAGTTTTATATAATATTCTTTTTTTGATTCTTCTTCAATAAATTCTTTATAACTTTCTATCATTTTTTTATACCTTTATTATAGCAAAGATTGGAACACTTTCAAAAAGGAAATTATCACTCTTAAGAAAACGTTGGTTTGAAGTTCGTTTGAAGACATCATTTTTGAATTTGCAAAATCCTGTTCAAAGTTTTGATCGATATCTTTTATACAACTAGAATTATAAATTAATACTCCGCATTCAAAATGGTGAAGAAGTGATCTAAAGTCAAAATTAGTTGTGCCAACAATAGATATTTCATCATCGACTAAAATATATTTTGCATGATTAAAGCCTGGAGTAAATGTATATATTTCAATTCCGAATAAAGATAATTCATGAGCTGTAGAACGAGTAAAAGCATATATTGCTTTTTTATCTGGTTTTGAAGGAATTAAAATACGAATTTTTACTCCTTTACTAGCCGCTCTAATAAGCGCATTTTTCATCGAATTATCAATGATTAAATAAGGTGTTGAAATATCGATATATTTTTTAGCTTGATTGATAAGATTTAAAAATACATCGATGCTAAAGTTTTCATAATAATGTGTATTTGGCCCTGTTCCATATGGAAAAACAATTTCATCGCTTATAATATTTAATGGATTATCTTTAACTAAATATTTAGAAAAATCCATTTTTTTATGGCTAGCATAACCATAGTTTTGCAAAAATAAAATAGATAAATTGTTGACAGCTTCACCGACAAGTTTTATGGCATTATCTTTCCAATATCCATATGGATGCGTGATATTAATATATTCATCGGATAAATTAATGCCTCCTGTAAAACCAATAACTCCATCAATAATTGTCAATTTTCTATGGTCACGATTATTGTGATATGCAGAAACAAGCGGCATCATTGGGTTAAATTTTACACATTGAATACCATAACTTCTAAGTTTTCGATAATAATTACCTTTGACATAATTTACACTGCCTAAATCATCATAAATAAATTTAACTTCGACACCATCTTTAACTTTTTCACGTAATACATCTAAGATGCTATTCCACATTGCTCCTTCATTTATGATAAAATATTCCATAAAAATGAACTTTTTAGCATTTTTTAATTCTTTTAATAGTTCTTTATAAAACTCCATTCCGTCTTTTAAATAATAGCAATTAGTGTTTTTATAAGTGTTTAACGAAGACATTTTTTCTAAGTACTTATATTGTCCTAAATACTCCCCACTAATATCTTCTATTTCTTTTTTATAATTAAAAGCATTAGCGGAAGTTTTTACATCACATTCCATATATCTTTTGGCTACTTTTTTTCTTGGAGATGTAAGATAAAATAGTAAATATAATAATGTCCCTAAAAGTGGAAAAATAAGCATTAGAAAAATCCAAACAATCTTTTGTTCTAAATTAGTGTGCTTGTTAACGATAGTAACAAAAATAATGATGCTAATAACAGTGGCTATTACTTGAAAATAAATATATTGATTTTGCCATATAGATAAAAAATATACACTAATAACCACTTGTATAATGACAAATAAAGCAACTAAAAACATCCTACTAAATAATAACTTAACAATCTTTTTTAAATTACCCATTTTTACTTCTCCTTAATTTCATAATTTAAATAATATTGTTTCAATATTCCAACATAATTTTCTTTCCATGGTTTATTTCTTCCAAGAAAATGAATAATGTAACAATTTTTTTCCACCCAAGATTCATCAATTTTGCTTTTAATATGTGTGCGATTATAAGCATTGATTGCTCTATCTGATAAATTGTATAAATAATGATCTACAAGTTTTACTTTATCGCCATATAAACCTTGTAAGATATCTTGATCTGGTAAAGTTAAAACCATTCTCTTTTTTAAAATATAGTCATATATTTCTTGACTTTGATCTTTATTTCTTAATTCTTTTACGTTAATTAATATTACTCCTGTATTAATATATGGAGAATCCTTTGGCGCACTATTTTTAACTTCATTAAACTTTCTTAATGTTTTTTTAACATTGCTAGCACCAATGTAATAAATATCTTTCATGCTTTGATTATAAAAACTAGATAAATCTTTTAAAACGATAATATCTGGATCTAAATACAAGATTTTATCGACATCACTAGGTAAATATTTTGCTGCAAGCAAACGATAATATATTACACTTGGATATCTTTTACTAGTTGGAGCTTGCTCTAATTTTTCATCGAAGTATGATATTAAATGAAAGGTGATATTATCGTTTTTATACTTAGATAAATCATCTATTGTCACATCGTTTGAAACGACAAAAACATCATGAAGACCTTTATTATTACAAGATAAAGAGTTTATCATAGTAAACATTTTATATAAATAATTTTTATTAATAGTTACTAAAATGTTCATGTTCTTTCCTCCTTGTTATCAAACTGTGAATTAAATAAATTAGCATAAAAGCCATTTTTTTCTAACAAAGTATGATGATTTCCAATTTCCACAATATGTCCTTTATCCATTACAATAATAATATCTGCGTTTATAATAGTTGATAAGCGATGAGCAACGATAAAAGAAGTCTTACCTTTCATCAATTCATTGAAAGCTTCTTGTATTTTAATTTCAGTACGAGTATCGATATTACTAGTAGCTTCATCTAAAATCAAAATTGGTGGTTTGCATAACATAAGTCTTGCGATACATAAAAGTTGCTTTTGCCCTAATGATAATATTCCACCATCTTCATTAATTATTGTATCAATTTTATTTGGAAGTAAGTTGATAAAAGAATCACAATGGCTTTTTTCAAGGACATTTTTTATTTCTTCATCGCTAGCATCTTTTCTTCCAAAACAAATATTTTCCTTAATAGTGCCACTTTTTAGCCATGTTTCTTGTAAGACCATCCCGATATTATTTCTAAGGCTTTTAGCTTTAATATCTTTTAAATTATAATCATCATAATAAATATTTCCAGCATCAATTGGATAAAATTTCATTAGTAAATTAATAAGTGTTGTTTTACCGCACCCAGTTTTACCGACAATAGCAACTTTTTGTCCTTGTTTAACTTTTACATTAAAGTTTTCAATTAAAGGTTTATCCTTACTATAAGAAAAATAAACGTCTTTAATTGTGACATCTCCTTTTAATAAAACATCTAATAATTGGCTTTCATCAGCTAGTTCTTTTTCATCTAAAAGATTAAATACACGCTGTGCACAAGCAAATGCATTTTGCATTTCTGTTACGACTCCACTTATTTCGTTAAATGGTTTTGTGTATTGATTTGCATAACTTAAAAAGGTAGTAAGTAAGCCTGGAGTTAATGAAAAACTTCCATTTAAAATAAGAATCGCTCCAACAATAGCAACACTTGCATATACTAAGGCATTGACAAACCTAGTTAATGGGTTTGTAAGTGATGAATAAAAACTTGCCTTCATAGAACATTCTAGTAATTCTTTATTGATTTTATCAAATTTTTCTTCCATTTCTTTTTGCATCGAAAAAGAATGAACAACTTTTTGATTTTGTATTATTTCTTCAATAAATGATGTTTGTTTTCCAATAATTTCCGCTTGTTTTTTAAACATGCTATAAATTCTTTTTGAAATAAATCTTGCTACAAAAAAGGATATTGGCGTTAATAAAAACACCATTAACGCAATATAAAAATTATAATAAACCATTATTGCTAATGTTCCAACAATAGTAATAATTCCTGTAAATAGTTGAGTAAAACCTAAAAGTAAACCATCTTTAAATACTTCAACATCATTAATTATTATGGAAACTATGTTTCCATTTTCTTGTTTATCTAAGTAAGCCATTGTAAGATTATTTATCTTGTTAAAGCAATCATTTCTAAGTTTGTTACTTACTTTATTAACTATATGATTATTTAATGAAGATAAACACCATTGAAATAGCGCAATTGTAACAACAAAAACGCCAATATAAAGCAAATAAGTGATTAACTTTTTAAAGTCAACTTGATTTACACCAATAATACTATCTACTGCCTTACCGATAAAAATTGGAATAAGTAATGTAAGCATTGAAGTAATTAAAGCAAAGAAAACGGATAAAATAATTTTAAAACTATATGGTTTTAAATACTTAAGTATTTTTTTAAAAGTAGATTCTTGTGCTTTCATAACATTAACCTACCTTTCCGCCTTGGGAAGCATAAATTTCTTTATAAACCTCACAATTTTCAAGTAAATATTCATGGCTTCCTATACAAACTAGACTTCCTTTATCAAGCACTATTATTTTATCAGCACTAATAAGTGATGAAACACGTTGAGAAACGATAAATATAGTTGGTTTATAAGGTAATTTTCTTAAATTTTCTTTGATGTTTGCTTCCGTATTAAAATCTAATGCGGAAGATGCATCATCAAGTATTAATATTGGTGCTTTTTTAACAAAAGCACGTGCTAAAGTTAATCTTTGTCTTTGCCCACCAGAAAAGTTTTTACCATTTTGTGAAACTTCGCTGTCTATTCCTTTTTCTTTACTATTTACTACTTCAAGAGCACAAGCAAGATCAAGGGCATTTATTATTTCCTCATCACTTGCATCTTTTTTACCCCACTTGATATTTTCTTTTATAGTTCCTTTAACTAAAGTTGCTTTTTGTGGAACAATTGCTATTTTATTTCTAAGTTCTTCAAGAGGATAACTTTTCACATCTTTTCCTTCAACGTAAACGATTCCTTTTGTCGCATCATAAAAGTGAGGTATTAAATTAACAAGACTTGTTTTACCACTACCAGTAGCTCCTATAATGCCAATAATTTCACCTTTTTTTGCCACGAAAGAGATATCTTTTAATGCTGGTGAGGAAGCGTTTTGATATGATAATGATACGTTATGAAAAACTACTTCACCTTCATTATTTATATTCTTATTGTCGTTTTTCATAAGAGTTGAAGTTTTTTCCATAACGTTATTTAAACGATTTGCTGAAGCTACCGCCTTGTTTAAAGTGATAAGCAAATTAGCAAACTTAATCAATTCTACTAAAATCAAAGACATATAATTATATAAGGCAATAACTTTCCCTTGTGTTAATATACCATGGTCAACTTTTATTGCTCCAACATAAATTAGTAAAATGATCGCACCATTTATAATCACATAAGTTAAAGGATTTAATAAGGCTGATATATTTCCAACTTTAACTTGTGAAGCAAATAAATCTTGATTTAGCTTTTTAAATTCGCTAAACTCTTCATTTTCACGATTAAAAGCTCTAACAACACGAACACCAGATAAATTTTCTCTAGTTGATTTTAAAACATTATCAACTTTTGCTTGTACTTTTAAATATAATGGCAAAGTAATCTTCATAATAATAAATACAATTATGAATAAAAGAATAGTAACTAAAATAAATATCAACGCTTCATTAACGTCGATTAAAAAAGCCATAATAGTAGCACCAAAAACAACAATTGGTGAACGAAGTAATAGACGAAGAAGCAAATTTATTCCTGTTTGCACTTGATTTATGTCGCTAGTCATCGTCGTTATCAAAAAAGAATATCCCATACTATCATATTCACTATAAGAAAGCTCTTGAATATGCTTAAATAACTTTTCTCTTAAATCTTTAGCTACGTGCACAGCACCATAAGCGGAAAAATATTGAGCAGTTATAGAAAATATTAAACCAAATAAAGGAAAAACAACTAAAAATATACTTGATTGTATCACTTGATTAACATTGTTATTTTTAATACCTTCATCGATTAATGATGCGATAAATAAAGGAATACACAATTCAAAAATGGCCTCTATTAATTTAAATAAAGGTCCTAAAAACGCTTCTTTTTTATAATTTTTAAGCATTTTTAAAATCAATTTCATTTTTTATTTTTCCTTTTCTTTTAAAATTGCTTTTTCAAATTCTAAAGCTTTTTCACCGACAACTAAAATAATTTTTTGACTAGTTTTAATAACGCCAATTCCTTCAATTAGTGACTCATCAATTAATTTTTTGTCATTTAAAACAAAAGATAAACGAGAATAATGAGCAGATACTTGCAATATATTATCTATTCCTCCCATTGCCTCAATGATTTTTAAATAATAACTGCTAGCATCGTTTTCTATTTTTCTTTTCTTTTTTAAAAGGTTTAAATATACCAATAGAAAAATTAGTGCAACAATGATTATCACACCAACGATACAAAACGTAATAATTAATCCAGTTGATTTTGCTAATAATAACATAACATTCCCTCTTATAATACTTTTACTAATTCTTTTTTAATTTTTTCATAACCTTTTAACGATAAATGAATACCATCAATTGTATCCTCTATTCGCAATGATTTATTTTCATCAGCAATGATTTTAAAAGCATCAAAAACAAAGATGTTTTCACTTTTATTTTCAAGTGCTAAAATCATTTGATTCATCGCCTCTATTTTTAAAATATCACGACAATTTCTATATATAGCTTCCACATGGCTTGCTTGATAATAACATGGAGGTTCAATGGTTGAAACAACTATTTTTACACCTGGAAGGTTTTCTTTTAACATCATAATGATGTCTTTTAAGTTGTTTTCAATTTGCTTTAATGTATACCCATCACAGATGTCATTAGAACCAATATGAATAAAAACTTCTTTGGGGGATAAAGCAATTACACGATCATTTAAAGTCATTAAAACACCTGCTGATTTATCGGAAATAATCCCTCTATTTATACAATGTTTATTCATAAAATTATTAACATCCATCATTTCTATATATGAATCGCCAACAAAGCAAATATCACACGAAGGTTTGCTTTGATTTTCCTTAACAAACTCAGCCATTTTTTCATAAAAATGAGGATATGCTTGAAAAATCACTTTTTGCATTTGCTTTTTTCTCCTTTTTTTTGACTTTACTTATTCAATAAGTAATTATATCATTTTTTTTACTTAAAGCAAATTAGAAAGCATAATTCATATGTGTTTTTCATTTTATAAATTCGTTTCATCTTTAATTTTTTTAACAAGTGGTGTAAAATTGATTTGAGGTGATATTGTTATGATTATTAATAATTTAAAAATTGTTATGTATGATAAGATTATCGAAAATGGTTACATCAAAATAGAAAATGGTAAAATAGTTGAAGTAAATAAAAATGATTGTTTATCTTCTAAAAATGAAGAAATAATCGATGGAAAAGGGAAAATTGCCTTTCCTGGATTTATCGATCTTCACATTCATGGTTCTTGTGGCATCGATTTTATGGATGCTAGTGTAAATGATTATAAAACAATAGCTAATGCCTTATATAAAGAAGGCACAACAACTTTTTTAGCCACAACATTAACAAGTGATTTCGACTCTTTAAAAAAAGTATGTTTAACTGTAAAAGATGCGATTAAAGTTGTTCCCTCTCTTGGTGGTATTCATTTTGAAGGACCATACATCAATGTCAAATATAAGGGCGCACAAAATGAAGCATTTATTAGAAAAGCTAATATCGCTGAATTTAACGAATTAAATAAATTATCAGATTACAATGTTCGTTATATTACTTTAGCACCAGAAAATGAAGGTGCTATGGATTTTATTAAGGAAGTTAGCAAACATAATGTTACAGTATCTGCAGGACATAGTAATGCTACATTTGATGATATTAAAAATGCTATTGATAACGGTTTAAGCAACACTACTCATACACATAATGCCATGAGTGGACATCACCATAGAAATCCAGGTGTCGTAACTGCTGCTATGTATTTTGATAGTTTATATACTGAATGTATTTGCGATACTATCCATGTATGTGAAAACACTTTAAAAACATTTTATAAAATCGTTGGCCCTGATAGATTCATCATCGTTACTGATGCCTTACTTGGAAAGCATTCATCTGTTGAATCATTTAAATTATTTGGCCTTGATTGTATAAAAAAAGATGGTGCAGCATATCTTACTAGCGGACCTTTAGCTGGCTCTTTATTAAATATGGATCAAGGAGTTAGAAACATGAAAAGAATTACAAATGCTTCCTTGATTGATTTAGCTAAGATTTCTTCGACTAATGCGGCAAAATGTTTACATCTTAGCGATAGAGGAATGATTAAAGAGGGTATGAATGCTGATATCGTTTTATTAGACGATGATTTAAATGTTTTAGATGTTTACAAACTTGGAGTAAAAGTATATTAATATGTATTTTGATAATTTAAACGATAAATACATTATTTTAGATATCGAAGGAAATGCCACTTCTAAAAAAGAAGAAAGAAGAATCACACAATTTGCAGCACTTATTGTAGAAAATAATAATATTAGTGAAATAAATTGGATGAATCGCAATGTTAATATCATTCATCCATATGTGGCCAAAATGACCCATATTTCTTTGTCTTCTTGTAAAGAAAATGGTTTTTCTGAAAGAAATCTTGTAAGCAAAATCCATGAGTTAATTTCAAATTGTAAGGTAATATATGCATATGGCTGTGATTTTGACAAAGAAATATTATCATTAATGTTTAAAAAATATCATTTACCTATGATTAACACACCTTGGATTGACGTATTAAATGATGTAAAAAAATACCTTTGCCCATCAAAGTTAAAACTATCTATTGCTGCTAGTGAATATGGTTTTGAAAACGAAGATTTTCATAATGCCTTAACAGATTGTAAAGCCACTCTTTACTTAATGAATACGATAGAAAACATTAGAAAGGTTAGCGTCTTATGATACGCATAGTTTGTGTTGGTAATTTAAAAGAAAAATATCTTATAGATGCTTGCAATGAATATATTAAAAGGATAACAAAATTCGATAAAATCGAAATAATTGAATGTAAAGAATCGAATCTTAACCCTTATTCTTTAGCTTTAAAAAATGAAGCTTGCGAAATTGATAAGCATTTAAAAGGCTATGTCATTAAATTAGCTATTGAAGGTAGTAGTTATAGCAGCGAACAGTTTGCTAAAAAATTTGAACAAATTAAAATAAATGGTTATTCTGATATCACGTTTATTATCGGTTCATCTTTTGGCCTTGATAAATCAATTAGATGCGATGAGTCTTTTAGTTTTTCAAAACTAACATTTCCTCATCAATTAGCACGCTTAATGCTACTTGAACAAATTTATCGTGTAGAAACAATACTTCACCATACTCCTTATCATAAATAAAAAAAAGTTGTATTGAAAAAACTACTTTTCATAGTTTATTTCTTTACAGCTCTTTTTTTATTAATTAAATGTTTTTAAACCATCTATTTTACTATGGTGATAAACTCTTTTGACATTTAGCCGAACTAAAATTTCATGAGGATCAATTTTGTTTGTATAACTTAAAGAATCTATTGAAATATGCTTACCAATCAGTTCAACTTCACTATCTAATGGATATTTTTTTCTTGAAAAGAATGTTGAATAATCCATAGATATTTTTCCTGCTTGTTTTACATATTCATTTTCAATATAGGCTAATGCTTGATTAAATCTACCATATCCTTGTCCATAGCCGATTGGTAAAATATATAAATAGCCATCTTCTGTTGTATAATAATTATGATCATAGCCCACATATTGGCCCTTTTTGATTTCTTTTATCGTTAAAATAGAAGATGAAAGATGTAATGCATTATGCAAAAAAGAATTTCTTTCTCCTATACCATATAATTTTATCCCAACTCTAATGTAATTAGTAAAGTCATCAAATTTTTCCTGAAGTGAAGATGAA
>JALEMY010000177.1 GCA_022767485.1 Erysipelotrichaceae bacterium | reverse complement strand
CTTAAAAATAATTCGTGTATATGATCAAGCCGTTCCTATTATAAATCAAACAAGACCATTAATTGGCAATATTAAAACAACTTTTAAAGTCGCCAAAGCATTTAAAAGATTTTCAAATGAATCCTCTCTTGAAAAAGCTTTTGACAATCTACCTGATTTTCAAGAAGATATCAAAGAAAACAAAAAAGAAGAATTTTCTTCAGGAGAACCATTTTACCCTAAAAATTAACAATTTATTATGCTATAATAAAATAAAGAGGTAGAATATGAAAGTTACAATAATAAAACCTTATGGATTTTGCTTAGGTGTTGAAAATGTTATTAAACAAATAAATGACATAATAAATAAACATCAAAATGAAAAAATCTATTGCTTAGGGCAAATTGTTCATAATGATAAAGTAATCCAAAATCTAATACAAAAAGGTGTTACTTTTCTTTATGGAGATAAAAAGCAAGAAATATTAAAATTACGATCTGGTGTCGTAGTTTTTTCTGCACATGGCAGTGATGAGTCACTTGTAAATATGGCAAAGGAAAAAGGATTAATTACCTACGACTTTGCTTGCCCTTTTGTCAAAAAAGAATTTCAAATAATTAAAGATAAAATCAAAGAAGGATATAGTGTAATTTATATAGGTATTAAAAATCATGAAGAAACCATTGCTGCTTTATCTATTTCTGATAAAATTACCTTTGTTGAAACAATAGACGACGTAAAAAAACTCAATATAGTAAACGATAAAATAATGGTTATTAATCAAACTACATTATCGATAATTAAATTACAAGCTATCTTTGATGCTATAAAAGAAAAATATCCAAATGTATTAATAATTGATGAAATATGTAATTCCACAAGACTTCGTCAATCATTTTTGTTAGATCTTGACAATAGTGTTGATGGAGTGATTGTTATTGGTGATAAAACATCAAATAATACAAAATCTTTGTATTTAACAGCAGTTAATAAAGGTTTTGATACTATAATGATCGATGATGTTAAACAACTTAATGATTCTTGGTTAAAAGACAAAAGTAACATCAATATTCTTTCTGGTGCCTCTACACCAAAAGAAATTGTTGATGATGTATACGAATACATTAATAAAAAATATAATTAGATTATATAATATTTATCGATAAAACCATTAAATATTTACTTGGCGCTCAATCATTTATATATGGTTGTGTATTTTTTT
>JALEMY010000122.1 GCA_022767485.1 Erysipelotrichaceae bacterium | reverse complement strand
CATTAAAAATGTTAAAAAAAGAATTAAAATCGCAAATGAAGACAATACTACAATAAGAAAATACATTTTAAAAGTTTCTTTTATGAACACTTCAACAAGAATATTTGGTTCAATAATATACTTTTTTGAACCGATTATTTTTACAAAATTAATGCTTTCAAACAATGTCTCTTTAGATGAACTAACTATTCAATATGGAACCATACATAGTTACGTCTTTCCTCTTCTTTTACTACCAAGTTTTCTTGCAAACTGCATCTCTATGTATATGTTACCTAAACTTTCTTATAAAATTGAAATGAAAAATTACAATCAAGCTAAAAAGACCTTTATATTATCATGCTTTATGTGTTTTATCATAGGTTTTGCTTTTGTTTTTGCTATTTATTTATATCCATCGTTTTTCCTACATATTGTATATGGAAAAGTAATTGGAGTTTCATATATAAAAAAATATGGTTTGTTTGTCAGTATATTCTTTTTGCAATTTCCTTTTCATATAGCTTTAATCGCCTTTGATAAAGAAAAAATGCTACTTGCTGAATCAATTGTTTGCAATATTATTCGCTTGTCATTATTTTTCATATTGATTCCATTATATCAAACAGATGGGATGATTATAGCTATAATCATATCAAATATAATTGCTATTATTTTTGAAGGAGTAATTATTTTATTTTCCTTTATCTTTATTAAAAATAAAAACAAACTTATCTTCAATAAATAAACATAATCGTATTTCTTTTAACGATTTTATATGATTTTCACTAATCTTTTTTAATAAGTCTTTTTCATTAATATTTAATTTGTTCAAATTATCTTTTTCAATGCAACCATCACTAATTAAAGGATCTGGAAAATTTGAAATGGAATCTTTATAAGTAATTATAGATAGTTTACCAGAATTTTCTAAAATTGCCCATTTTATCAAAGATACGCTATCGATTCCTTTTTCACGTATTTGACTATATAAGTCATCAATCGTATATCTTTGCCTTTTCATTTCCTCAAATTCTATATTTCCATTATTAATAATCAATGATTTTTTTCCATCTATAAAATCACGTATTTTTTTACTTTTTAAAGTGATTTTTGCTAATAATATTTGAAAAAAGGCTAAAAAAACAACAGAAATGATTGAATAATAAATTGGAATAGTATGATCGACAATAGCTATAGTTATCAAATCAGAAATGGTAAAATATACTGCTAAATCAAATATTGATAAACTACCTACTTCTCTTTTACCCATTACCCTTATGATGATAATCAATAAGATATACATCAAAAAAGTATAAATGATAACTTTCATCATTTCATTTTCCCTCCAATGCATATTTTTGACATGATTTGAATATATATACATTAGGTGAACTTATGAAAAAAATCATTATTTCTTTATCTTTTTCGCTTTTATCATTATTAATTTTTACATTATTATTTAGCGTTATTATCTCTTCATTTCAATATTATAAACAAGTAAAAATAAGTCCAGTATTAATAGAGATATTATCGATTGTTATTTTTGCACTAGCAGGATTCATTTTTGGTTTAATAAATAAAAAACAAGGATTGATTGGTTCTTCAATTTTCATCCTTGTCTATATAATATTTATTATTTTTTACTACTTTATATTAAAAGTGAAAGAAATAAATGCGATAAACTACCTTTATGCTTTATTTAAGTGTCTATCATATTGCATTGGTAGTGTCATCGCAGTAAATTTAAAAAAGCATTAAAATAAAGTTGTTTGATAAGGGATATGCAAATGCTTATAAGCTTTTTCAGTAGCGATTCTTCCTCGTGGTGTACGGTTTATTAAGCCTTGTTGAAGCAAATATGGTTCATAGACATCTTCAAGAGTAACTTCCTCTTCACCTATTGCTGCGGCAATGGATTCTATGCCAACAGGGCCACCTTTAAATCTTTCAATTATTCCTTTAAGATAGCGAATATCAACATCATCAAGTCCTAATTCATCGACTTTTAAGGCATTTAAAGCATGAGATGTGACATTTAAATCAATTTTTCCTGAATTTGTAACAGTGGCAAAGTCGCGTACTCTTCTAAATAATCTATTAGCAATTCTTGGAGTCCCTCTACTTCTTCTTGCAAGTTCATTTGCCGCGTCAAGTTCAATTTCATTTCCATATACCTTCGCTGTTCTTAAAACAATTTTTTTAATATCTTCAAGTCCATAATAATCAAGTTTAAAGACGATACCGAAACGATCACGAAGTGGAGCTGAAACATCTCCTACTCTAGTTGTAGCACCAATTAAAGTAAATGGTGGTAAATCGATTTGAATGGTATGAGCACTACTATCTTTACCAACTACTATGCTAATAACAAAATCTTCCATTGCCGAATATAAAACTTCTTCAACAACTTTAGGAAGACGATGAATTTCATCGATAAATAAAACATCCCCTGGTTCTAACATAGATAATATAGAGGCTAAGTCGCCTGTTTTTTCAATAGCAGGTCCACTAGCAACTCTAATATTAGCATTTTTTTCTTTTGCAATAACGTGTGATAATGTCGTTTTTCCAAGGCCTGGAGGGCCATAAATCAAGACATGGTCCAATGCTTCTTCTCTTTGATTTGAAGCATTAATAAAAATAGATAAATTGCGCTTTATATCTTCTTGTCCAATATATTCACATAAAGTAGATGGTCTAAGTTTTAATTCTTCCTCTTCCTCATAATTTTCTTTTGAAGAATTTAAAACACGATTATTCATTTTATTCACCTACTTTCTTAAAAGTTGCAAACATTCTTTTAATATCACATTTGTTTGCTTATTTTCAATGTTTTCAATTTTATTAATTGCATTATCAATATCGCTAACTTTAAAGCCAAATTGTCTTAATGCATCATAAACATCAGAATAAACTTCACTTTTTTTGACTTTATTATCTTGATTTGTCTCATCTAAAATTAGTTTTCCTTTTAAATCTAAAACAATTTGTTGTGCAGCTTTAGGACCAATGGATGGAAGTTTCTTTAAAAAAGCAATATTTCCAAGTTCGATAGCACTAATTAAGTTATTTGTTGTAGTAGCACTTAAAATTGCATTGGCCGTCTTTGGTCCGATACCACTAACATTTATTAGTTTTAAAAAGATATCTTGCTCTTGTTTTGTCTTAAAACCATATAATGAAAAACCATCTTCTTTAACATGAAAATATGTGTAAATTAAAGCATTCCCATATGAAAAATCTTGTGGTCTACTTATAAAAATTTGAAAACCAACACCTTGTACATCAATTAAAAGTGAATCAACATTGATATCGACAATGTCACCCTTTAAAAAGGAAATCATAAGATCACCACCATATCGAATTAATTATACAATATAAATAGAAAGTATTCAAATATTACTTAGTTTTTAAAAAGTATCTTTTATCATTGATAATACTGTAAAATTCATCTTTTCCAATGATAATATGATCAAGCAATGTTACTTGAATATACATTAAAGCAGACTTAAGTGACATTGTTGAAGCTACATCTTCAAGTGAAGGCGCTGAAACTCCTGATGGATGATTATGACATATGATTACTTTCTTAGCATATTTCTCAATTGCTCTTTTACAAATAAGCTTATTATTTGTTACACTCATAGAATCATTACCAAGAGATATCATCTCTTCAAAAATGACAATATTTTTAATATTTAGATACAATACAATCATTTTTTCTTGAAGTAACGAAGATATTTTTAAATGAATATAATCATATACTTCATATGGATTTGCTAAATTAATTTGCTCATTTTGATTTGATAACATATTTTGCCTTATTCTTATAAATAACTCACTTATCGCTAGAATTTGTAACGCCTTAATCTTATTAATACCCTCTATTTTACATAATTCATATAATGATTGCTTAAAAACATTGGCAATACCATTAAAATTAATAATTAAATCAATTGCGATAGAAATTGCTGATTTTTGTTTTGTACCACTTTGAATTAATACTGCTAATAATTCGCTATCTGATAAAATAGAAATTCCATATTTTAATGCTTTTTCACGAGGCCTTTCAACTAAAGGTAAATCTTTTATACTACCCATTATGTTGTAAACTTAAATTTGAAACCACCAGGTAGTGTTATATCACCATTAGTTGCTGTATAAAGCTTATAAACAACAATCGTTAAAATAGCAATGACACCAAAGACAGTAACCATGCCAAGTCCTGCTTCTGCGCCTTTGCCATAAAGCTCTTTTTGCTCACTTTCTGAAAGTGGCATGTATTGAATCTCATCTAACATATTTTTTTACCTCCTAATATTATATAGGAGATTTTATAGTAAATTCTAAATTTTGCTATAAGAATCTTAAGATTCTTTTTTTAAAAAAAACTCATGGAGTCATTTCCATGAGTTAAACAATAAGCAATTAAATAAACCACTTTTGTATTTCAACAATCAATGTTGCTAAATAATTATGTTGATAAAGATATTTTGCAAAGCCTACTGCACTATCATCATTCAATCTTAAGGAAGTGATAATAAATTCAGATAATTCATTTCCCACTGGGACAATAAATGATAATACCCAAGAGATGGAAAGAACTATAATAAAGGCCATTGCTAAATTCAATAACGCACCAAGAAGTCTATTTAATCCACCAATAATTGGAATCTCTGCTAATTTGTTAAATATGCTATTTAAAAGTCCCAATGCAAGTCTTGCAACTAATAATAATAAAGTAAAAGATATGCCAATGAAAAAATAATATGATATAGTAGTAGAAATAGCTTCAAGTAGCGTGATACTTTCATCGCCAACAATTAAAATTTTTGAGACATATTTTGAAATAAATTCAGAAAGAAAAGAGGGCAAATGTAATTCATTAAAAGTGTTTAGCAATACTTCACTTTGATTTTCTTTAGTCAATACTACATTAGATAAAGCTAAATTACCACTAAATAAATTACTAATTGCATTAGTAAGTGATTGACCAATTGTTGAGTTAAACATTAAACTAGCTATTGGCTTACAAAAAAACATAGCAACAACAATAGATATTACACATTTTAATAGACCAATTAAAGTTTTAAAACAGCCTTTTTTCAAGCCAATTATAAGCCCAATTGCAAGTATCAAAATATATAAAATATCAAAAAAATTTAGTGCGAACATGTGTTTACCTCCTTGTATTATTTTTTATTTAATGCTTTTAATTCATCAATACGTTTTATAATACTAGCCTTTTTTGATAAATAATCATCTAATATTTTTCTTTCAGCTTCAATTTTAAAAGCTGGAGCTTTTGAAACAAATGATGGATTATTAAACATAGCTTCACCACGAGCAACTCCTGCTTCTACCTTGCTTAATTCCTTAGATAATTTTTCAAGCTCTTTATCAATATCAATAGCATTTTCAAAAGAAACGAATAATTCACCATTTGAAATTGCTACAACACGGCCATTATCGCCAAAATTCTTGCATTTTTCTACTATGAAAGATTCAGCGTTAGTGAATTTGATTAAATAATCTTTATTTTCATTAAATAAAGTAATCAATTTACCATCTTCACTCTTATCATATACATTAATCTTTAATTTTATGCTATTTGCAATATTTTCAGTATTTCTAACATTACGAACTACAGAAATAATTTCGATAATTGAATCCATTGAATTTTTAACTTTTTCATCATCATACTTCTTATCAATTTTAGGCCATGAAGCATTATGAATTGATTTTTCATTACCTATGATAGCACTATAAATTTCATCTGTAATAAATGGTACTAATGGATGAAGTAATACCATAATTTGAGATAATACATAAACTAATACTTGTCTAGCGTTATCAGCAATTTCATCATTTAACAATGATAATTTACTCATTTCGATATACCATGAGCAAAAATCATTCCAAACAAAGTTTGTAAGATATGTACCGACATTAGCAAATTCATATTTATCTAAATTTTCAGTGATTTTAGTTGTTGTAAAGTAAAGTTTTGCTAATATCCAACGATCAGCTAAAGTTAATAATGAATCATCGATTTCTTTTCTTTTAAAATCATGAGGTAAATTCATTAATACAAATCTTGAAGCATTCCAAACTTTATTTAAAAAGTTCCAACTAGCTTCAATTTTTGTAGTTGAAAAACGAAAATCTAAACCTGGTGCGCTAGAAGTTGCTAAAAATAATCTTAACGCATCCGCTCCATATTGATCAATAACATCCATAGGATCAATACCATTTCCTAAAGATTTTGACATTTTTCTTCCTTGTTCATCTCTAATTAATCCATGAATCAATACATCTTTAAATGGCATTTGTTTTGTAAATTCTACTCCTTGGAACATCATACGTGAAACCCAAAATAATATGATATCAAATGCGGTAACCATTAAACTATTTGGATAGTAACGCTTCAAATCTTCGGTGTTATCTGGCCAGCCAAGTGTAGTAAATGGCCATAACGCACTTGAAAACCAAGTATCTAAAACATCTTCGTCTTGAACATAATTATGCATATCTTCTGGCGGATTATAACTTACTAGCACTTCATTTGTTTCTTTATGATAATAAGCAGGTATTCTATGACCCCACCATAATTGTCTTGATATACACCAATCTTCAATTCCTTCCATCCAATTAATGAAATTCTTTTCAAAACGAGGAGGATAGAAATTAACTTTGCTATTTTCATTTGCTTGCATATTCAATGCTGCTAAAGATAAGCCCTTCATAGAAACAAACCATTGTTTTGATAAGCGAGGTTCAATTACTGCATCGCTTCTTTCTGAATGACCTACTTGGTGAATTATTTCTTCAATGTGATCTAATAATCCTTTTTCCTTGATTTCTTCTACCAATTTATTGCGGCATTCATAGCGGTCTAATCCTTGATATTTTCCTGCAACAGCATTCATAGTAGCATCGTCATTCATACAAACTATCATATCCAAATGATATTTGTTACCTAAATTATAGTCATTTGGATCGTGCGCTGGCGTACATTTCATCGCTCCTGTTCCAAATTCAATGTCAACATATGGGTCGAAAATAACCGGTAATAAATCCCCATTTGCAGGATTTATTAATTTTCTACCCTTTAAAAATTTATATCTTTCATCTTTAGGATTGCAAACTACAGCAACATCACCAAACATTGTTTCAGGACGAGTAGTACCAACTACAATATACTTATCTTCATCAGCTAGGAAATATTTAAAATAATACATTTTCCCAGGATCTTCTTTATAAACAACTTCAATATTAGATAAAGCGGTTTTTAATACAGGATCCCAATTGATAATCTTCTCTTTACGATAAATAAGGCCTTTTTCATATAATGAACAAAAAACAGTACGAACAGCCTCATTTCTTTTTTCATCAAAAGTAAAACATTCGCGTGAATAATCAAGAGATAAACCAAGTTTACCCCATTGCTTACGAATTGTAATCGCATATTCTTTTTTCCAATCCCAAGCGTAATTTAAAAACTTTTCACGACCAATATCGTATTTATCAATTCCCATTCCTCTAAGTTTTTTTTCAACAACAGCTTGAGTTGCAATACCAGCATGATCCATACCAGGAACAAAACAAACATCAAAACCTTGAAGTCTTTTATAACGAGCCATAACATCTTGAAGTGTAGTATTTAATGCATGGCCAATGTGAAGTTTTCCTGTGACATTTGGTGGAGGTAAAACTATTGAGTATGGAGATTTACTTTTATCGCCAGCTGTGAAAAATCCATCCTTAATCCATGTTTCATATTTTCCTTTTTCAATTTCTTGTGGGTTGTATTTTTGTGCTAATTGTTTCATTTTATCCCTCCTAAAAAATAAAAACGTCCCAGAATAATCTAAGGACGTAAAATTACGCGGTACCACCTTAGTTCATAACATCGTTATGCACTTATTTTATAAAAAATTTGCTCCAAGACAACCTTCAAAGTGCCCTTTTATCCATTTCCACCGCTTAGGACTCTCTATGCAAGTAACACTTTTACTCCTTCTTTTCAACGCATTAATATTATATATTAAATCAAGTTTTGTTGCAACAATAATTTTTCAAGTGCCTCACATCATTTATAAATTGATGAAAATTCATAATTTTGTACATTTATAGACATAAAATTGAATTAAATATAATAAATATCATCATTTTTTTAAATAATTATATTTTATTTTGCACATAATAATGATAATATATATAAGGGTGAGAAAAATGAAAAAGAAAACAATAAAGCCGATTACGGAGCTTAGAAACACAAGTGAAATATCAAAGCAATGTCATGAAAGTGATAATCCAATATTTATCACCAAAAACGGATATGAAGATTTAGTTGTAATGTCAAGTTTATCTTACAATAAATTAATTAATAATAAAGATGATGTTAATGAAAACAATCATTCAACATATAACATAATAAAAGTAGGATGCGCTTGCAATGAAATCAAACTTGCCTGTCCTAGTAAAAATAAAGAAGAAATTATTTTAAAAATAAAAGAAAATTCATCTTTAGATATTTTAGTTTTTCCAGAATTATCAGTCACTGGCTATTTTTGTAGTGATTTATTTTATCAAGACTCTCTTATTAATAATACAAACGACGCGATTAAAGATATTGTAAAAGCAACTATTGGTATCAATACATTAATATTTATTGGTGCTCCAATTTCATTTTTAGATAAATTATATAATTGTGCTTTGGCCTTACATAATGGCAAAGTATTAGGAGTAATTCCTAAAAAGAACTTACCAAATTATAATGAATTTTATGAAGGAAGACAATTCAATGAATATCATGGTGAAAACACTATCATATACATAAATGACAAGCCTTGTCCTTTTGGAACAAAACTTATCTTTTCTAATCGTTTTTATAGCAATTTAAATGTCGCTTGTGAAATATGCGAAGATTTATGGTCACCTGATACTCCATCAACGTCGCACGCTTTAGCTGGAGCAAACATCATCGTTAACCTTTCTGCTTCAAATGAATTATTCCACAAAGATAAAATTAGAGAAATGTTAGTTCTATCAACTTCATATCGTTTGCATTGTGCATATTTATATGCTTCGGTTGGAAATGGAGAATCTACACAAGATGTCGTTTATTCATCCCATAACATAATTGCTGAAAATGGCGAATTATTAGTTTCTTCCCCATTGTTTTCAAATCAAACAATTATTAGCGAAATCGATTTGGAAAAATTGAGTGCATCTAGAAGAAAAAATACATCTTTTAGATGTAAAAATCAAAGTCAATATCAAATTATTTATTTCGATAATAACAATGATTGTTTATCACTTACAAGAAAAATTAATCCTTTCCCATTTTTACCAAATAATGAAAATGAAAGTATAGAATATGCAAAACATATTATTAATCTTCAAGTGATGGCTTTATCACAAAGATTAAAACACATACATTGTAAGGATGTAGTAATAGGATTATCTGGCGGACTTGATTCAACTTTAGCCCTAATTGTTTGTTATGAAACATTTAAGTATTTAAAGCTAAATGTTAAAAACATTCACTGTATATCTATGCCATGTTTTGGTACATCAAGTAGGACAAAAGATAATGCTAAAACATTAGCAAAAATATTAAAGTGCACTTATAAAGTTATCAATATTAAAGAATCTGTAATGTTACATTTAAAAGATATCAACCACGATAATAAAAACACAAATATTACTTATGAAAATGCCCAAGCAAGAGAAAGAACACAAATTTTATTTGATTATGCAAATGAAGTAAATGGCATTGTAATTGGTACAGGTGATCTATCTGAATTAGCCCTTGGCTGGTGCACTTATAATGGTGACCATATGTCAAATTATGCTGTAAATGTTTCAATTCCAAAAACATTAGTTATATTCTTAGTCAAAGCTTACGCTAATTCTCATAGCGATTTAAAGGAAGTATTATATGACATATTAGATACTCCAATATCCCCTGAGTTATTACCTTTATTAAACGATAAAATTGTTCAGAAAACTCAAGATATAATAGGTCCTTATGAATTGCACGACTTTTTCTTATATCATTTCTTAAAATATAATTTTAGTGCTAAAAAGATTCTTTTTTATGCCAAAGAGGCTTTTAAGGATATTTACGATGAACAAACTATTAAAAAATGGCTAGATGTATTTATCAAGCGTTTCTTTAATAATCAATTTAAACGTTCATGTATTCCTGATGGTCCTAAAGTAACAGAAATATCTTTATCACCACGAGGAGATTTAAGAATGCCAAGTGATGCCTTCTTTGATGATTTTAAACTTGACATAGATTAGCAATCAAATATTTATTGACCAATAAATCATAATTTCTTACGATTTATTTGGTCTTTTTATTAAAAATAATATAACTATATATATAAACTTTTATGAAGTAATTTTAGTTATAGCATAGTAAAATTAATGTTTAATATGGTGCTATTTTTCAAAATTTCTATATTTAATGATAATTGTATCATAAGTTGCAATCTTTTAACTTTTATTTTAAAAAAAATTACCATTATTTGTCATTTATTAAGGTTTATATTATAAATATAAAAACAGTGAAAAAAAATGTGTTTACAATTTATAGTTTTTTTGCTAAGATAGGATTTAATAGCGTAAGGAGATGGTAATATGGCTGAAATATTTTATGAAGTTATTCGTGATTATTCTGCAAATATTCATCATGAAGTAGGCATTAATAATGCGATTTTACACTTTCATCATCAA